>CAUJGQ010000012.1 GCA_963170165.1 Chloroflexota bacterium
TCGCAGTAGATGATCGGGATCGGTGTGCCCCAGTAACGCTGGCGGGAGATCAGCCAGTCGCGGATGCGATACGTGACGGCGCCGCTTCCTCGCTCGTTCTGCTCCAGCCAGGCGATGGCAGCCTTCACCGACTGCCCCTCCCCCTTCCCGGCGGTGATGCCGTTCAGCGGTCCGGAGTTGACCATCATTCCTTCGTCGGGCCAGGCGGCTTCCAACTCGACTGCCGAGACCGTTGCACCAGGCGGCTGCACCACCAACCGGATCTCCAACCCGAACGCTCGGGCAAACTCGAAGTCGCGCTGGTCATGGGCGGGTACCGCCATGATCGCGCCAGTACCGTAGCCCATCAGCACATAGTCGGCGATCCAGATCGGGATGCGCTCGTCATTCACCGGATTGACGGCGTAGGCGCCGATGAACACGCCAGACTTGGCCTTGCCGGCGGCCTCGCGGTCGACATCGCTCTGGCGCCTGGCCTGCTCAACGTAGGCCTCAACCTCTGCCCGCCGCTCCGCAGTGGCCAGCTTGGCGACCAACGGATGTTCCGGCGCCAGCACCATGAACGTGGCACCCCACAGCGTGTCTGGGCGGGTGGTGAACACCTCGATTGGATCACCGTGCTCGCTGGTGAAGGTGACGCGCGCTCCCTCGCTGCGCCCGATCCAGTTGGTCTGGAGCGTCTTGACCCACTCCGGCCACTCCAAACCGTCGTAGTTCAGCAGCTCATCGGCGTAGCGCGTGATGCGAAAGTACCACTGCTCCAGATCGCGCTTGATTACCGGCGTACCACAGCGCTCACAGGCGCGCTCCGTCCCGACCACCTGCTCACGTGCCAGGGTCGTGTTGCAGGAGGGGCACCAGTCCACCGGCGACTGCTGGCGATACGCCAGGCCGCGCTTCAGAAACTGCAGGAAGAACCATTGGTTCCAGCGATAGTACTCGGGCACACACGTGATCACCTCGCGTGACCAGTCGAACATGGTGCCCATGCGCCGGGCCTGGCGGCGCATATTATCGATGTTTGCCATCGTCCAGGTATACGGGTGGATATTCCGGCGAATGGCAGCGTTCTCAGCGGGCAGGCCAAAGGCATCGAAGCCATACGGAAACAGGACGTTGTAGCCCTTCATCCGCAGATAGCGTGCCCTGGTATCAGCCGGGGTCTCCGCATACCAGTGGCCCGTGTGCATATCGCCGGACGGGTAAGGGTACATCGTCAGAAAGTAATAGCGCGGGCGCGAGGCGTCGTTCAACGGCGTCTCGTACAGCCGCTCGGTCTCCCACAGCGCCTGCCATTTCGGTTCAATCTCGGCCGGGTTGTAGCGCTCTGCCATAACGGTTGTTCCTCCCAGCCCTTCGCCGGCGGTGGCGAGGGACGTTTGCGTCAGCGGTCGCGGGTCAGCTCTGGGTGGTGAGCACGGCGGCGCGGATGCACCCGGCCACCGGCGCCTGCATCCGAGTCACGGCACACCTCCACGCCAATACAAAATGCCCTACGTCCCCACAGGGACGGAGGGCAACTCCGCGGTACCACCCTGGTTGCACACCGGCGTCCCCGTGGGGAGCGTCTCGCCGGTGGCCGCTCTGGGAGCGCGCTAACGGGCGCCAACCGGCGGCGGCTATCCCAGATGGGTTCACCGCCGCAGCTCCCGGGCGAGTTCGTCCGCATGGATGCCGGCTCGCACCACCCGCCGGCTCGCTGTTGCGCGGACTACTACTCCCGTTCTCCGCCGCTATTCTGCTAGTGACAGTGCAGCCCCGAGCAGGGCCCGGGGCCGTGTGTGCTGATGGGTGGAGCTGAGGGGACTCGAACCCCTTACCTCCACAATGCCATTGTGGCGCTCTCCCAGATGAGCTACAGCCCCATCGGCAGGCGTTACCCGCGTACTGTCAACGATAGCAGCCGCCCCAGCTTCATTCAAGAGCAGCGTCCGGCCCCGTCACAACGGCACCACCAATGATGGCGCTGACCAAAGGCCCGCCAGAGTGACACCGTTCGTAGGATGATATGATTGGCCATCACACCCTCAGGCTTCCCATTACATGTGCAGTCATGCTAGCATGTGGCCGCTGCTGAGGCTCGATATGCATGCGCTGATGGCTGCCCTGGCCGGTGTCATCATTGCCCTCGCGGCGGCGTCAGGCTTGACCCACGGCCACCTGCCCGCCACAGCGACTGCGTCTCCTGCGCCCCGGGCGACCCTGGCGCCCCGCCCGCACCAAGATGGTCCGCTCCCTGCATCCGTGGCGCTGACATCAACCCCGCGCGCCCGGCTCTCGCCCGCCGGCCATCCCACCCTTGATGGTCCGATCACTCCCCCGGCGACCCGACGTTCACCGCGTGCCACCCTCGTGCCGCAGCCATAGCCGTGCTTCAACAAGGGGGCGATATGCGATTACCGAAGATCTCCCGATCCATCGTCGCGGTCGTGATGCTGCTCTCGGCGCTGCTCTGGCAGCAGCCTGCGCACAGCGCGCCCGCCGCCAGTACGCCCAGCCCCCATACGGACACCATCGGCGCGCTTGCTTTCAGCCCGGACGGGCGCTGGCTGGCCTCCGGCGACCGCAGTGGTGAGGTGAAGCTGTGGGATACGGTCACCTGGCAGCAGCAACTGAGCCTGCACGGTCATGATGGCTGGACCAATGGCCTGGCGTTCACGCCGGACAGCCGGCGGCTATTCTCCCTGGCGTCCGATGGTCAATTGCTGCTGTGGGACGCGCTTACCGGTACGCTGCTGGATCAGTGGGAGGCGGCGTTTACGGACTTCAACGCGGTTGCGCTCAGCGGCGATGGCCGCCTGCTGGCATTCGGCGGTCGTGGCCAGAGCGTGGAGATCTGGAACGTGCCTGACCGCCGCCGTCTGCACGTGCTACGCGGTGGCCCCTGGGGCCGTATTGCGCTCGAGCTCAGCGCTGATGGCCGGTTGCTGGCCACAACGGACGAGGATGGCGGTGTGCGGTTGTGGGACACGGTGTCCGGCGGCGCACTGGCGCTGCTTGGCCGCCATAGCTCGTGGGCGACATCGGTCGCTTTCAGCCCGGATGGCCGGCGGCTGGTCAGCTCCGGCCTGGATGGAACGGTGCGCACTTGGTTGGTGGATGGCAGGCGCGCCGAGCATATTCTCCGCGGTCATCACGGCTGGGCTTGGCAGGCACGCTTTCTCGCCCGTGGGGCGGAGTTGGTCTCCGTCGGGGATGACCGGAGCGTGCGGATCTGGGATGTGGCTTCGGGCGAGAGTGTGAGCGTGCGCACGAATCATCGCGGCCACTTGCTCGCGCTGGCTGCCAGCCCGGATGGGGAGCGCTTTGCCTCCGGCGGTGGCGACCTGAGCGTGGTGGTCTGGTCCCGCACCGCCGGCGAACCGGTCCAAGTGCTGGGCCGCCAGGTGTTTCCCACGTCATCGCTGGCGGTGCACCCTCAGACGGCCGCGTTGGTGACCGGCCACGGCGATGGGGTATTGCGGCTGTTCGACCTGAGCACCTACAGCCAGGTCGCCACCCTCGCCGCCCATGCGTCCGAGGTGATCAAGCTCGCCTTCACGGTGGACGGCCGGTTGCTGGCGAGCGGAGCGTCCGATGGCTCGGTGGTGGTGTGGGATGGGCAGTCCTATCAGCTTGTGCACCGGCCGGCTGGCCACGGCCTGCGCATCACCGGCCTGGAGTTCGCCCCGAACGGACGTACGCTCTATACGTGCGGGTGGGACCGGCGGCTGACCGCCTGGGACACGGACCTTGGCCACGAGATCGACTCCCGATCAACCAGCCGCGAGCCCAACGACCTGGCCGTGCATCCCGACGGCAGTGCCCTGTTGATCGCGGCGGGTGATGGCTGGGTCCAGCTGTGGGACACGACCCGGCTGCAGCTGATCGAGGAATTCAGCGCCAGCGAAGACCGGCCGCTGCGGGTGGTGTTCAGTCCTGATGGCCGACGGTTCGCCACAGGTGGTTTCGAAGGTGTCGTGCGGATCTGGGACTATGCAGAACGGCGGATCGTGGCGACGTTGCGCGGGCACGATGGCTGGGTGATCGCGCTGGCCTGGAGTCCAGACGGCCGCTGGCTGGCTTCGGGCAGCGTCGATACGACAGCGCGGCTGTGGAACATGGCAAACTACCGGCAGCAGCAGGTCTACCGAGATCACACGCTGTTGGTCAGCAGCCTGGCATTTACGCCGGATAGCCTGACGCTGCTCTCCGCTGGCCCGGACGGTTTCCCGCGAGTGTGGGATGTCGAGTGACGCACCGGCTAATCCTGTGGCACCAGCGTGGCGCGGGGGGCTCCGGGCACTGTCGCGGTCGGTGAACCGGACAGGCGTCCTGGGCCCGGTGATGAGGCGGCGGCTGCGGCCGGCGTAGCTGCCGGCGCTGGGGCGGGCGGAGGACTGGCCGTAGCCGGCGAGCTGGCCGCGCTTGGCACTACCGCGGGCGGGGCCGGTGCTGGGGCTGCGGCTGGTGCTGAACGTGATGGAGACGGGGATGCCGTGGCACGCGGCTGAGTGTTTGGTTGGCCGGTAGGCGATGCCGGCGGACTCGGCGATAGTACAGGCGGCGGTGGCTCAGCCTCAGGGTAAATGGTAAAGGCGAGCCGGGCGGCCTCCTCCGCGCCGGCTATCAGCCACAGCATCCATTCGCCCGGCGGCAAGGGCCCGCGAAGCGAATGTACCGTGAGGCACTGCGTCCCCGGCTCCACCTCCTGGGTTTCAGAGCGGGCGGCGATACCCGGTTGGTCCGGCGGCCAGCTGCGGGCGCTGCTCACCACCGCCAACAGCCGTACGCGCTCGTCGCTCTCCAGCGTGAAACAGGCCGCAAGGCTGTCGAGCGGGGTGAGCGGTCCAGAGCGTCCACCCAACTCCCCGGCGTTCCATACCGAAAGGTCACGCACGACGACGCGCGGGCTCGGCGGCGTTGCCGGATGTGGTGTCACCGGCGCGACGCCGGCGGTCGGTGCCATCGGATCGAGCACGCCGACCTCCGGCCGCAGCCCCAGCGCGGCGCCCGTCAGCAGCGCGATGCCAAGCCCAGCGCCACCGGCCATCAGCCGGCGCCCCGCGCGTCTGCGGGAGTGCCCTGCCGCCGCGATGCCTTCGGGCACCGTGACCGCGGCGGCCACGTGGGCGGCAGCGGCGCCGGCCTCGGTTGTCACCGCCTGAGCACGCGGCCCGCCCGCCGGCGTCTGCGCATGTGATGGTTGGACGCCCAGTGCGCTGGCCACGGACCCGGCAAACACGGAAGCCGAGGCGGGCCGGTGTTCTGGGCGCTTAGCCAGCGCCGCCAGCACGGCGGCATCAAGCTCGGGCGGGAGGTCTGGTCGCAGCGATGATGGTGACGGTGGCGGCTCGTGCAGGTGGGCGTACACCAGCCGTGGCAGCACGCCGGTAAACGGCGGCCGGCCACACAGCAGCTCAAACGCCAGCACGCCGAGCGCGTAGATATCCGCCCGCGTCCCGACCTGCTCACCCGTCAACTGCTCCGGCGCGATGGAGTGCGGGCTACCCGCCATTGGACCGGCCAGCGTTAGCGGCGTGTGATCGAGCGTCCGGGCAATGCCGAGATCCATGAGCGTCACCCGATCGCCCGGCTCAACCATCACATTGGCGGACTTGATATCGAGGTGGACGACCTGCCGGCGGTGGAGGTAATCGACCGCCGGCGCCAGCTCCGCGAGCAGGCGCGCGGCGCGGTCAACCGGTAGCGGCGCACTGGCCAGCACCAGATCCGCGAGCGTGATGCCCTCGATCAGCCGCATCGTGAAGAACGGCTGACCGCTGGACTCACCGACATCGTAGACCGTCACCAGCCCGGGATGGTCGAGGCGCGCCAGCCGCTGGGCCTCGCGCAGAAAGTGGCGGCGCGTGCGGTTATCGGCGCTGAGCTGCGGGAACAGCGCCTTGAGCGCCACCTCACGTCGCAGCTCTCGATCCCAGGCGCGGTAGACAGTGGCGAAGCCACCTTGCCCGAGGATGCCGCGGCGTTCGTAGCGCTCGTTGTCGGTCATCGGCGGCGGTGCACCTTGACACGCAGCATAGTCGCGCGTCCCAGAAGCGGAAAGTCCTGAGCTACGCGCCGCCTTTCACGCCGCGTCACGCTGCCTTGACCCTCCACGCGGGGTCAGGGACGATCGCGCCGGTAGATGTGCCACGAGGAGTGACAACGGTGGGAGCGTTAGAGGGCATCAAGATCCTGGATCTCTCCCGGCTGGCGCCGGGACCGTACTGCACGATGCTGCTGGGTGATATGGGAGCCGACGTGCTCCTGATTGAGCAGGCGGGGGAAGGGTCGGACCGGCGGCGCAATCCGGTGGGCGGCGCGGCCGCCACCGAGGCACAACAGCGCCAGCTGGCATACAACGCGCTGGGGCGTAACAAGCGCAGCCTCGGACTCAATCTCAAGACCGAGGCGGCCCGCGCGATCTTCATGGAACTGGCGCGCGAGGCCGATGTGATCGTGGAGGGATTCCGCCCAGGTGTGGTCAAGCGCCTGGGGGTCGATTACGGCGCCGTGGCCGCCATCAACCCGGGCGTGGTCTACCTGTCACTGTCTGGCTTTGGCCAAACGGGGCCGTATGCGCAGCTGGTCGGGCATGACATCAACTATATCTCCATCGGCGGCGCGCTGGGCGTCACCGGCCGGCCGGGGCAGCCGCCATCCATTCCGATGAACCTTGTCGCTGATTTCGCCGGCGGCGGACTGTTCGCAGCGTTTGCCATTGTCACCGCGCTGATGTCAAAGCAGCGCACCGGCCAGGGGCAGTACATCGACATGGCGATGAGCGATGGTGTGCTGTCGCTGCTGACCTCAGCGGCGGCGTCGGTGCTGGCCGGCGCGCGGGCGCCGCTACCCGGCGCGCACATGCTCAACGGCGCAGCGCCGCACTACAACACGTACGAGTGCGCCGACGGTGAGTGGTTCTCCATCGGCAGCCTGGAACCTTGGTTCTGGGACAACCTGTGCAAAGCGATGGGTCGCGAGGACTTTCAACCGTACGAGTATGACCAGAGCAAGCATCCGGAAATAGCCGCACACTTCACCGCTGAGTTCAGGAAGAAGACGCGCGAGGAATGGTTTAGCTACCTGTCGCAGTGGGATATCTGTGCCGCCCCCGTGCTGCGCCTGGATGAAGCGCTGGCCGATCCGCACAATCGCGCCCGTGGGATGGTCGTCGAGGTTGATCATCCTACGCTCGGCAAGGTGGCACAGGTTGGCGTCGCGCCCAAACTGTCCGGCACACCGGGCGAAGCGCGTTCGACTGCCCCATACCCCGGTCAGCACACCGATGATGTGCTGCGTGGCATGGGGCGCAGCGACGAGCAGATCGCCGCATTGCGCGCGAACGGCGCTATCGGATGACAGCGGCCCGCGCTGGGCGGAGTCTGCTCCGGACAGCGCGGAACCACGATGCTATGCGGTTGGCAACAGCCGCAATGCCAGTTCCACCATGTCCCGCACTTCGAAATCCGGCTTAGGCACACCGGCGGGCCGTTCGATGCCGGCGCGGTTCAGCCAGGCGGTATGCATCCCGGCGTAGCGGGCGCCCAGCACGTCCATAATCGGGCTGTCACCCACGTACAACACGTCGTGTGGGTGCTCGCCCAGCAGCTCCGCCGCCTGCCGGAATATCGGGCGGCGGGGCTTGTAGGATCGCGCGCCCTCAGATGACAGCACCAGCTCGATTGGGATGCCGTTCCGGTGCAGCGCCGTCCGTAAGTGGTCATCATCGGCGTTGGAGACCACGGCTAGTTTGAAGTGCGGCGCCAGCATCGTGAGCGCCGGCAGCGTGTCAGGGTAGGCGATGCCGGTGGCAAGCGTGTCGTGAAATGCCTCATACGCCGCCACGGCGTCGGCATCGATGCCGCTGGCCGCAAAGGCGCGACTGAAGTACTTTGGCCAGCGCTCGCGGAATGAGGAGAACACCGGCTCTGGACCACCGGTCGGGTTGTCGGGATCGCGCCCTTGTGCCGCGGCCAGTTCGCGCCCTGCCTCCAGCCAGCGTGTGAAGAATGACTTGCCATCAGCACCGGCATTGTGCTGGCTGAGGATGCGTTCGCACGCCGCGATGAAGCTGTCATCGGTGATGTCGATCAGCGTACCGTAGCAGTCGAAGGCGATAGCGTGGATCAGAGGGGGTTCCTCCAGGGAGTGGGCTGCTACAGGGCCGGGATGGAAGCATGGGATCGCAGCGCCTTCACCATACCGGTGATGCTCTGGTCGCGCGCCTCAACATCGACGCGTAGCCCGGCTTCACGCGCGGCCTGGGCCGTGAGCGGGTTGAGGCAGGCGATCACCGGCGCCTTCAGGCAGGATCCGTCGCCACCCAGCATGTCAAGCAGATTGACGACACTGGACACGGTGGCAAACGTGACGATGTCAATCTCACCCCGCCGCAGGCGGCCCAAGCTTTCACGGTTCGGCTGGCGGGGAATGGAACTGACGTAGAGCGGCACCTCTTCCACCTCGGCGCCTTGCTTGCGCAGTCCAGTGATGATATCGGGCCGGGCGAGGTCGGCACGAGGAACGAGGATCCGGCGCCGGCCGAGCGCCCGGCTGCCGAAGGCGCGGACGATGCCCTCGGCGCTGGAGTCTGCAGGGGCGGAGTCAGCGCGGATGCCGTTACGTAGTAGCGCCTCGGCAGTCCCCGGCCCGGCGGCGCACACGCGCGTATCACCGAAGGTGCGGGCGTCTTTGCCCCGTTCACCCAGGAAGCGGAAGAATCGCTCCACCGTGTTGGGGCTGGCAAAGATCACCCAGCCATACTGGCCCTCGTCCAGCGAGCCGATGACGCGGTCCACGATCTCCGGCGCCGCCGTCTCTAGAATCTCAATCGCCGGCAGCTCCACCACCTCAGCGCCTTCGTCCAGCAGCGCTTGGCGCAACTGGCTGGCGTGCTGGCGGGCACGGGTCACCAGCACCCGCCGCCCGAACAGTGGCCGGTCGTCGTACCAGCGCAGCCGGTCACGTAAGCGCACGACTTCGCCGAACACAGCAACGGCCGGCCGGTCGGTGGGCAGGCCGGCAGACAGCTCAGTAATGGTAGCCAGGTTGCCGACAACAGTCTGC
>CAUJGQ010000013.1 GCA_963170165.1 Chloroflexota bacterium
CAGGGCAGGTCCGGGAGGCGCCGGCCTGCCCTGTCGTCTATGCTCGGGCCCGGCTATGCTGCCCGCGGGCACGCCATCTGATGGGCCGCCCGGACGCAAAGGGAGATGGCCAAACATGGACTATGAAGAACTGATCGTCGAACGGCGCGGCAATGTGGCGCTGGTGACGCTCAACCGCCCGGACAAGCTGAACGCGCTGAACGGCCGGCTGCGAGACGAGATGCTGGCGGTATGCAGCGAGCTGGGCGAGGATGACGGCGTGCGCGCCGTGGTTTGGACCGGCGCCGGGCGCGGCTTCTGCTCCGGCGCCGATCTGACCGGCGGCGGTCCCGGCGAGCGCACGCCTTCCCGTACCGAGCGGCTGGATGAGTACGGCTGGGTGGGCCGCCAGGCGATGGCGGTCTACCGCCTGCACAAGCCTGTGATCGCCGCGGTCAACGGCGTCGCCGCCGGCGCAGGTATGAGCCTGGCGCTGGCCTGTGACCTGCGCGTCGGCTCGGCGCAGGCCCGCTTCAAGACGGTGTTCATCGAGCGCAGCTTGTCGCCGGACTCGGGTATGAGCTTTTTCCTACCACGGATCGTCGGCTACTCCCGCGCCGCCGATCTGATTTTCACCAGCCGCGCTGTCGATGCCGAGGAGGCGTACCGCATCGGTCTGCTGGACCGGCTGGTGCCCGCCGGGTCGCTGGTAGACGAGGCGCTGGCGCTCGCCGAACAGATCGCCTTGTGGCCGCCGATGGCAATGCAGAGCGCCAAGCGCGTGTTGCAACACAGCATGGAAAACGACCTGGAGCCGGCGCTGCGCTACGAATCGGCCGGCCTGGGCTTCGCCCGCCGCGCCCCGCACGACGTGGCCGAGGCGCGCGCCAGCTTCATCGAGCGCCGCCCGCCGGTTTTCACCGGCGAGTAGCGGTCCGGACGAGGAGCAGGGGGAGCAGGCCTACCGTCACTCCCCCGGATGCCGGATGCCGGATGCCGGATACCGGGATTACCATGTCGGTGAGGCAGGCAGAGCGGCGTGGAGCAGGCGGAGGCGCTGGCGGCGTTTGAGGCGGAGGTGCGGCGGACGGATGTGGGGCCGCGGCTGGACCGCGCCGCGCTGCTGATCGCCGCCGGTGAGTATCCGGCACTGGATATCGAGCGTTCACTCGCCGTGCTCGATGCGCTGGCCACCGGCATCGCCGCCTTGCTGCCGCCCAGCCCCACCGCTGCCCAGATCGCCGAGGGCATCCGCCGCGGCCTGTTCACCGCCCTGGGGTTTCGCGGCAACACCGAGCACTACTACGATCCCCGCAACAGCTATCTGAACGACGTGCTAGAGCGGCGCGTCGGGCTGCCCATCACGCTGTCGGTCGTGTATCTGGAGGTGGCGCGGCGGTTAGGGCTGGACGCAGCCGGCGTCGCTTACCCGCGTCACTTCCTCGTTAAGTATCACGACGGCGCGGGCGATTGGCTGGTGGACCCCTGGCACGGCGGTGAAACCGTGTCCATGGACCGTTTCCGCGTGCGGGTACGCGAGGACGGACAAGTAGCGGAGAATGTCGCCGATTACCATCTTGCCGCGGTCACCACCCGCCAGTTGCTCACCCGGCTGCTCACCAATCTCAAGCTGGTCTACCTACAACAGCGCGACGACCCCCGCGCGCTGCGCATCCTGGGGTATCTGCTGGCGCTCAGCCCCTGGTCTTTTGAAGACCTGCGCGACCGCGGCGCGCTCCGAGCCCGCATGGGCGATCTTGCCGGCGCACTGGCAGATCTGGAAGCCTACCTGGCGCACGCCCCGGAAGCGGACGCCGCCCAGGTGCGCCGCCTGGTGGAACACCTGCGCGCCGGTCGCGCCTTCCTGGACGGGTAGGCCACCGGCAGACGAGACGTGGAGGCTATCGCATGGCGGTGCTCGCCCTGGAGATCGAGGTAACGGTTGCCGCGGGCGGTCCGGCGCGCTTCCTGCTGCGGCTGCGCAACGGCGGCAACACGCCCGTAGACCTCAGCTTTCGTAGCGGCCGGCGCTTCGAGATCACCGTCACCGATTCCGCGGAGGCCGAGGTGTGGCGCTGGTCTGCTGGGCGGCGCTTCACCCAATCCATGCGCGAGGAGCAGATCGCCCCCGCCGCCACCCATACCTACACCGCGGCCTGGGACCGGCCGCCACCGGGCCGCTACCAGGCCCGCGCCGAAATGGCCGCCGGCGACGTTCCCCCCGCCACCTGCTCCTTTGTGGTGTAGGCGTGGGATCCGGCCTGCTGGGAGGGGATCACTCGTGGATGGCCGGGGTGGGGGGTGAGGGCAAAGGCAGGAGGGTCTTGCTCCCCGCTCACAGCCACCGTCTCAGCTTGAAGAACCACCACACGAACACGCCGATGCCGAATAGCGAGACAACCATGACCACGAAGCCGGGCCAGCCCCAGGCCTCATACGTCGGCGAGAAGTTGGTGCCGAACACCGAGGCGATGAGCGTCAGTGGCAGGAAGATGGTGCCCACCACTGACAGCGACTTCATCACTTCGTTCATACGGTTGTTGACGGTGGCGAGATAGATGCTGATCACGCTGTCACCCAGGTCGCGCAGGCTCTCCACCATATCTTCCAGCCGCATCAGGTGGTCATAGACATCGCGGTAGTACATCGCCGTCTCGACGCCGATCAGGTGGTGGAAGTCGCCGCGGGATAGGCGGTTGATCACGTCGCGCTGGGGGGCGATGGCGCGCCGCAGCCGCAGGATGCCGCGCTTGAGCGCCGTCATCTGCTGGATCAGCTCGGCGCCGGGATGCGCTAGGGCGGCGTCCTCCAGATCGCTGATCTGCTCGTCCATGTCCTCCACCACGGGCAGGATGTGGTCGACGAGCGTATCGACCAGCGCGTGCGCCAGCCAATCGGGTCCGCGGGCGGGCAGCGGCGCCGCTTTCTGCAGCCGCTCGCGCACCTCCTCCACCGAGGGCAGCGGCCGCTGGTGGTAGCTGACCACGTAGCTCTTGCCGATGAAGACATCCAGCTCCGTCGTCTTCACCGCCTCGGTCTGCGCCGTGAAGTCGATCCCCTGGAACACGCAGAAGAGGTAGTGACCGTAGTCGTCCGCCTTGGGCGGGTCTACCCGGCGGTTAAGACAGTCATCTATCGCCAGCCGGTGAAAGCCGAACGTCTCCCCCAGGACGGCGCGGGTCTCCGTCTCCGAGGGCACCTCCATATCCACCCATACCAGCGTATTCGCCGCCAGCAGCGCCGGCAGTTCCTCCAGAGCTGCTGGGAGGAAGACGTCTCCCGCACAGCGCATCACGGTCAGCACAGGTTCCCCCCGCCGCCACCGCTCCCAGATACCGGCTGGTCCCCGGTTGCGCGCCACCACCGGCGAGCAGACGGCCCGCCGCTCAAGCGGCACGCGGCTTGTACCGATGGTAACGGGAAGCGGGCACGGCGGCACGCGCCGGGCTGGGGAGACGCGGCATGCTCGGACGGAGGCGGATCGCGCTGGCGGCCGGGGTGGTCGTCGTGCTGCTGCTGTGGGGAAGCGGCGCCGGGCAGGCTCAGACCGCCAACCTGGCGGCCGGGCGGCCCGCCGCTGCCGCCTCAGAGGATGCCGCCTACCCGGCCGCGCTGGCGGTCGATGGTCTGAGCGGCACGGTCTGGCGCTCCGCGGCGGGGGGCGTCCAGTGGCTGGCGGTGGACTTGGGTTCGGTGTTCACCGTGCGCCGGGTGGTGGCCACCTGGGGCGCGGCCTATGCCATGCATGCCGCCGTCCACATCTCCACCGATGGCGTCAACTACACCACCGCTGCCACCACCGAACGGGGGACGGGACAGGACACCTTCTGGCTGAGTCACCCGGCGCGGTATATCGCCATCGTCGCGCTGCACGGTGTGGGGCCGGTGTACGAGCTGGCGGAGCTTGCGGTCTACGGCGACCCGCCCGCCTGTCCCCGAGATGGCTGCCCTTCGCCGGCGGCCACGGCTACAGCTACAGCTTCTCCCAGCGCTACCCCGACCGCCACCGCCACACCTGCCGGCTGCGGTCGTGGCGGCTGCCCCTCGCCCACAGCTTCGCCAGCCGCCACCGGCACCCCCTGTCCCCGCGGCGGCTGCCCTACGCCGGCAGCCACGGCCAGCCCCAGCCCGACGGCCACACCACCGGTCGGGCAGGCACAGCGCTGGTCTGACCCGCGCACCTGGGGCGGCAGCCTGCCAGGGGCGGGGGCGTCGGTCACCATCCCCACCGGGATCACGGTGCTGCTCGATATCTCACCACCGCCGCTGGCCGGGCTGACCGTGGATGGCATGTTGGTGTTTGACCGGCGCGACCTCACCTTGATGGCAGACTGGATTATGGTGCACGGCCGGTTTGAGGTGGGGACAGCGGCGGCGCCCTTCACCCAGCGCGCCGTGATCACACTGACGGCGGCGGACACCAACCAATCGATCATGAACATGGGCACCAAGCTGCTCGGGGTGATGGGCGGCACACTGGAGCTACACGGCGAGCCGCGCACCGGCTGGACGCGCCTCAGCCAGACCGCCGCGGCGGGCAGCGCCACGCTGACGCTGGAGAGCGCCCCTCCCTGGCGCGCCGGTGACCGGCTGGTGCTGGCCTCCACCGACTACGACCCCGCCCAGGCAGAGGAGGTAACGATTGCGGCCATCAGCGGCAACGTGGTCACGCTGGCAGCGCCGGTGAAAAACCTGCACTGGGGCCAGGATGAGGTGATCGACGGGGTGACGGTCTCCGAGCGGGCGGAGGTCGGGCTGCTCAGCCGCAACATCCTGATCCAGGGTGACGCCGCCAGCGAGACGGCGGGCTTCGGTGCGCAGGTGATGGTGATGGCCGGCAGCATGGCGCACGTCCACGGTGTGGAGTTGTACCGCGCCGGCCAGCGCGCGCGCATGGGCCGCTATCCCTTCCACTGGCACATGGCCGGCGATATGACCGGTTCCAGCTTCGGCGGCAACAGCATCCATCACACCTACAATCGCTGCCTGACGGTGCACGGCACGCACAACGTCACTGTGCGTGGCAACGTGGCCTATGACGCCCCCGGCCACTGCTACTTCTTTGAAGATGGTGTGGAGCGTGGCGCAACGATGGAAGGCAATCTCGGCCTGCTGACCCGCCGTCCGGCTACGGGCCAGGCGCTGCTGCCCAGTGACCAGAACCCCGCTACCTTCTGGATCACCAACCCGGACAACACCATCCGCGACAACGTGGCGGCAGGCTCGCACGGCTTCGGCTTCTGGATAGCGTTGCCGGAGCACCCTACCGGCCTCTCCAAGAACGCCACCAACGATGCGCTGGTCTGGCCGCGGCGCACACCACTGCGCGAGTTCGCCCGCAATACCGCCCACAGCAACGATGTTGATGGGTTGCACGCGGACAGCGGCCCGCGGGCCGATGGCACGACCGAATCGACCTTCTGGGCCGCCCACCAGAACCCGATACCGCCGCCCTCTGGCCAGCCCGACTCGGCAATCGTGCCCGTGACCTTCGACCGGTTCATCGGGTATCGCAACCGTAACCGGGCGGTGTGGCTGCGCGGCCACTCGCACACGCTCAGCAACGCGTTACTGGCGGACAACGGCGCCGGTGCGACCTTCGCCTCCGTCGATTCGTTTCTGGAGCGTTCGACGGTGATCGGCGAGACAGCCAACAAGGGCCAGCCGCGGTCGTGGGAAGTGCGCGGGCTGGACGGCCGCACGCTGCCGCGCTTCTGGGACGTGGCCTTCCCCATCCGCGGCTTCGAGTTCTACGACGGCCGGGTGGGAGCGCGTGACAGCAGCTTCGTCAACTTCCAGCCCAACAGCCAGCGTCAGGCCGGCGGTATCGGCTTCAACCGCTCGAACCGCTTCGCGCTCGACCCGCGTAACCTGACCGAGCGGCTGCGCTTCGTCAACGCTAACCGCGTGTACATCGAAGACCCGCTGCCTAACCGTGACGGTGACCGCTCGGCCCTGTTCCAGGACGTCGACGGCTCGGTGACGGGGGCGGCCGGGACACAGGTGGTGGTGGACAACCCCTTCCTGCTGACACCGGACTGCGCCTACGTGACCGCCTGGAACGCCTGGACTTGCACGGGAGCCTACGGCCGCCTGATCATCCAGAACCGCGATGGGGTGGGGGCGGCGTTCGCGCCGGTTGATCTGCGAAGGGAGGGAGACGGCGCCGCGCAGCCACTGGTTGGCACCTCGGATGACCTGCTGCAAGTGACGTACGTTCACACGGCGCTCCTGGTGAACGGCGCGTACACGGCGGACTTCGGCGGGGTGACACCCGGCAAGGTGCGGGTGGTCCTCCAGTACCGGCCGCTGGGCGATTGGGTGCGGCTGGCGCTGCCCGCCCCGGCAGCCGACCCGTACGTCTACCGGGACTACAGCCTGTCCACCCGCGTCGCCCGCGCTGCGACCCTCGCCGAGCTGGATGCGAGCATGGGAGACCGGTATTACGTCGATACGGCCGCGGGGCTGGTGTACATCAAGGTGCGCGTCAACGCCGCCAACCGCGACTGGGGCGTGATCGACGTGTGCGCACGGGACCGCTGTCCATAGGGGGTGCGGGCTGACGGCTGTGCCATCGCTACACCTGCAGCGCGGCGGCGTAGACGGCGTCGATGCTCCAGGCCCGGCCTTCTTCCCAGGCGGCGTCCCAGGCAGCCTCGTCGGAGAGGGCGGCGCGGGCAGTGGTGACGGCCGCGGTGTACGCCGGCTCGACGTACCGGAAGCGGTGCACGCCATGCAGCTCACGCAGCGCGGCCGTCGCGCCAAAGATGCGCGCCGCCGGTGCAGGATGGCCGGTGGCGGCGGCCAGTTCCGCGAACGCCTCCAGCACCAGGGTGAGAAAGGTTCGGTCACCCAGCGTCCGCAGCACCTCCAGGCACTCACGGTGCAGCCGGCGCGCGGCGGCGTGGTCGCCCCGGCGCAGCGCGAGTTTGCCCAGGTAGTACAGCGATACGGAGATGGCCCGTTGGTTGCCCACCCGGCGGGCAATCGCTAGCCCTTCCTCGCAGTGGCGCAGCGCCGCCGCATCATCACTCTGGAAGTAGGCCACGGCGCCGATGTTGCCGTGAGAGCGGCCCAGCCAGACGGTGTCACCCATCTCTTGCCAGATGACGTGGGCCTCCTCCAGTAACGCGCGGGCGCGGTCGTGGTCGAGATCGTCCTGCGCTTTGAGGGAGAGTCCACCCAGGGCCTGGGCCGCGCTCCGCTTGTCCCCCAACGCCTGCGCCAGCGTCAGTGCCTCTTCCCACCAGCCACCGGCCTCGGCGGCACGGCCAAGCGTAAAGGCGGCGATGGCCCGGTTACTCAACGCGGTCACCACACCGCGCCGGTCGCCGAGCGCCCGCCGCGCTGCCAGCGCCTCGCCGTACGCCCGCTCTGCGCCGTGCATGTCACCTTGGTAGAAGGCGATACTGCCGAGCCCGTTGAGGACACGGGCCCGCAGCGGCAATGGGGCATCCTCCCCCGCGGTCAGCGCATCCTCCAGCCAGCGGCGGCCCTCCACCAGGTGGCCGCGGATCTGCCAGTAACGCCACAGCGCCGCCACCAGCCGCAGCCGCGTCTCTGCTTCCTCGGCGCAGCCCTGCTGCCAGGTGAGCGCGGCACGCAGGTTGTCGTGTTCCCGCGCCAGCGTCTCCAACCCCGCCGCCTGGCCGGCGCTCTGCTGCTCTGCCAGCGCCAGGCACCAGGCACGATGCCGGCCGCGTAGCACATCCCCTTCTCCTGCTTCCTCCAGCCGTGCCGCCGCAAACGCCGCAATGGTCTCCAGCAGGCGATAGCGTGGTTCCGGCCCATCGAGATCCGCCACCACCAGCGACTGATCGACCAGTTGTGCCAGCAGCGGCAGCACATCGGCCACCGCGACATTGTCGCCGGCGCAGATCGCCTCCGCCGCCGCCAGCGACCAGCCACCGGCAAACACCGCCAGCCGCCGGAACAACGCCTGCTCAGGGGTATCGAGCAGGTCGTAGCTCCAGGCAATGGTGTCCTGCACCGTGTAGTGGCGCGCGGGCCGGTCGCCGGGATGCGACGCCCGCCGTGTCAGCGCCGGCAGCAGCCGCTGACGCAGATCGGGCAGCGATAGGGTCTTGGTCCATACCGCCGCCAGTTCAATGGCCAGTGGCAGGCCATCCAGCCGCGCGCAGATCTCCGCCACCTGCGCCGCGCCGGCGCCGGCCTGCGAGAAGTCGGGCCGTACCGCCGTTGCCCGCTCGACAAACAACTCGGCCGCATCCGCCGCCGGCAGCGGGGTGACCGGCACTTCCACCTCGCCCGTAGCGTGCAAGGGGATGCGGCTGGTGGTGGTTATCGCCAGCCGCGGACAGGCAGCCAGCAGCGCCGAGACGGCCGCTGCTGCGGGCAGCACCTGCTCCATATTGTCTAGCACCATGAGCACCGGCTCGGTACCGATGCGGTCGCACACTTGCTCCAGCAGCGGACGGGCGCCGTCATCAACCAACCCCAGCGCCGCGGCGATGGCGGGCAGCACCAGATCGGCATCGCGCAGGCTCTCCAGCCGCACCACCCACACCCCGGCGAACTCCGGTTGCAGCCGGGCTGCGACTTCCAGTGCCAGCCGCGTCTTACCGGCGCCGCCCGGGCCGGTGAGCGTCACCAGCCGCGCCGCACCACCGCGCAGCAGCCCGCACAACCGTTCCCGATCCTCGACACGGCCGATCAGCCGGGCGGGGGGCAGCAGCACCGGTGGTGAGGCGGCACGCGCGGTCGCCACCAGCGCGAGCGCGGCGGCGGGCTCCGGGGCCGCCCGGCTCGGGCGTGGCGCCAGCCTGGCCGCAGCCAGCACCTCTGCCAGCAACACGGGGGTGAGCTCCAGGCCGTGCAGGGGGCCGTTGTCATAGGTGCGGAAGGCGTGCACCCGCCGGCACCAGGCGACAAGATCCGCCTCGGCCTGGGCGGTGGGCACCGCCGCTCCCCGCTCCCAGCGCCGCACGGTAACATCGCTGACGCCTAGTTGGGCGGCCCAGCCTTCCTGGGTGAGGCCACGAGCCGTACGCAGCGCCCGGGCGAGGTCGATCCAGGTGATGGGCGGCGCGCCGGCGCCGGACACTGGCTGGCGACCCGAAAGTGACCGGATAGAGACCGGTTTGGGATCAGTCACGCTGCTGGCCTGCTGCTACGGTGCGCTCGGACAAGACCGGGACGGCAGCCCAGCGTGCAGCACGAGTAACGGCGGGGCTGTCCCTGGTTGCCTGCGGCAGTATAACGCGCCCGGATGTCAGGGGTATAGCCGGGAGTATCGCCGCTTTGCCTGGTTGAAGGGAGGAGAGGACATGACCATCCGAACGTGCGCCTTCGCCGGATCACGCCGCCTGGCGCCGGCCGCGCTGGTGCTGGCGGCAGCGCTAATGGTGGCGGCGTTGTCTGGCGGTCCGCGCCCGGCGGCCGCGAACTGGGACAGCGAGACCGCCGCCTTTCTGACGCTGATCAACGAGCACCGCCAGCAAGGCGGCCGTGCGCCGTTGGCGGTCGATGCCGCGCTGCAACGAGCGGCCGAATGGCACAGCAATGACCAGCTGAACACCCGTGATTGTCCGGGGCAGCCGGACCCCGGCCCCAACGCCTGTGACCACACGGATACCCAGGGTCGCGATGCCGGCACGCGCATCCGGCAGGGGTTCGGCTACACCGGCAACCGCACCGGCGAGAACATCTTTTGGGCGCTGCCGCAACCCGATGCACGGCAGGCGTTTGACGCTTGGCGTGAGAGTCCCGGACACAATGAGAACATGCTCCGGGCGGAATTCGGCGCAATCGGCATCAGCCGCCTGTGCCGCGCAGATGGTTGGTGCTTTTGGACCACCACCTTCGGCGATCGGGTGATCGAGCCCTTTACGCCGCCGGGTGGCGCTCCCGCTCCCACCCCAGCGCCGGCCACTCCGGCGGCGGCTCCGACACAGCCACCGGCCGCGCCTGGCACGACGCCACTGGCGGCTAACACCGGTTGGGACCAGGAGACGCAGAGCGCCCTTGACGCCATCAACGCGCATCGGGCCGCTCAGGCCACACCGCTGCCGCCGCTGGCGGTGGATGCCACCCTGCAGCGCATTGCGGCTTGGATGGTCAACGACCAGTTCACCAATCGTGACTGCCTGGGCAGGGCCGGTGAGGGCATCGTTACCTGCCGCACGCTCGATTCGTTGGTGCGAACCAAGGATGAGCGGCTGACCGCCTTCGCCTATCTGGGGACCGCCGAGGAGTTGTTCGGCTATGCCGGCCTGGACGGCCTGGCGGACATCACCAGCGGCGCGGGACTGTTCACCGCCTGGCGCGACTCCACCACCCGGCTGACACCCGACCGGTTGATGCTGGACGGGAATGTCAGCGCCATCGGCCTGGCCCGCCAGTGCCGGACGCTGGCCTCCGGCCCCGCCTGCATGTGGGTGGCGTACTTCGGCAGCACCCTCACCCAGCCGTTCACGCCGCCGGCCCCGTGACCAGCGGCGGTGAGGAGGGCAGCCATCGGGCGCCGCCCTCCTCACTCCTGCGCATCGCGCCCGCTGGCGGTGGCGGTCCTTGCCGCGGTAATCATGGCTGGGCGCGCCCTTGGCCCGCTCGGCCCCGGCTATAACGCCTTCCACCGAGACCGGGCGGGCCGGACACCGGTAGCGCGCAACTCTACCTACTCCGGCGTCCAAAGCAAGGATCCGAACGGCTTCGATACCCGCGTGGTCACGGCCAGCACCGGCGGCGAGGAAGCACGGTGGCGCCAGGGCGAGACGCACACCGATGCGGCCGGCGGCATCACCATCCACATCGATGACATCGATCTCCTGCGCGGCACTGCCCAGGTCACCATCGGGCCGTGACCGCGTGTGCAGGCAGGGAGCGGAACGCAGCCTCCTACGCGACCAGCCCGTGGGCGTAGGCCCAGGCGACGGCGCGGGCACGGGAATCGACACCGAGCTTGTTGTAGAGGTTGAGCAGGTGCTGCTCGACGGTCTTCTCGGAGATGGTAAGGACGCCGGCGATACCGCGGTTGGTGTGGCCGGCGGCCAGCAAACGCAGGACCTCCGCCTCGCGCGGGGTAATGCCGCCGGGCAACGCAGGCGGGGCCACGGCGCCCAGGCTTTCCAGCAGCGCCTGGGCCCGGCGGCTGTCGGGTGCAAGCCCCCCCTCTTCGCACAGCGCGATGGCCCGATGCAGCACCTCGGCGGCGCGCCCCCGGTCGCCGCGGCGGCCACGCTGACGGTACAGCGCTCCGCGCGCCACCAGCGTCCGCGCCAGCGCCACCGTTAGCCCCTCCTCACCGGCGATGTGCGCGGCGCGGTCCAGGTGCGCTTCTGCTTCCTCCCATCGCTTGAGAACGGTGGCAGCGCGGCCCAGTTCCAGCGGACCAAAGGTGGCCCCCTGGAGAAAGCACGAGAAGCGCTTGGCGGGCTCGTAGCGGTTCGTGAGGTCGTCACGACGGCCGGTCATCGCCAATGCGCCCAGCAGCGGCAGGGCAGCAGTGGCCTGGGCCCAGCCCGCCGGCTCCCGCGGGACATTGGCCGCCAGCCAATCGAGCAGCCGGCCTGTCTCCTCCGGCGGGCGGTCCATCTCGACGGACTCGCGGGCGAAGTTGGCGCGGTAAGCGGCGACAAACAGCAGCGACTCGCGGAAGCGCACATCCAGCCCCAGCGGCGGCTGCCACTCCAGCCCGCGCAGGCGGCGGCTCCAGGCGTGAGCGGCCACCAGCGCATAACCGAAGTAGGTGGAGCGCAGCCGCACCAGTGCGGGTAGCGTCTCATCGACCGTCCGCTCCAGCTCGTCCCAACGACCGAGCTGCAACAACGCCTCGGCGCGCAGCGCTCCGGCATCCACCAGCATCGGCGCGCTGCCGGTCTCACGGGCCAGGCGGGCGGCCTCATCGAGCGCAGCCAGGGCAGCTCGCGGGCGTGCGGCACGCCCCAGCACTTCGGCCTCCCACAGGCGGCACATCGCACCGGCGCGGCGGTCCCCCGCTCGGTCGCTCTCGTCCGCGGCGGCGCGGCACAGCGCCAAGAGCGGCTCGGTGGCCGGCTCGTTCCACAGCCCGGCAAGCACCCGCAGCAACCGCCACCACACCCCAGCAGCCGGCTCCGGCGGGGAGAGCGGACCGGCGGCCAGCCATTCGGCGGCCGGGAGCAGCTCGGCCGGGTCGTCCTGCATGAAGCGGGCATGGGCGCGCAAAAAGCGGATGCGAGCAGCCAGCGGCGTGCGCTCCTCTCCCAACAGCGTCAGGGCGGCATCGCAGCGGGCGACGGCGTCACGCGGGCGCAGCCGCGGATTGAGCTGCTCGGCCAGCAGCGCCAGCACCTCCGCTTCGGCGCGGTGGTTGCCGGTCCGCCGCCAGTGGGTAAGCACGGCCTCGGCCTCGCGCTCCGCCGCCGCGATATCACCGGCCCGGCCGTGTGCCTCCATCAGCCGGGTGCGGGCGCGGATCACGTTGCCGTCGTCCGGCAGCGGTGGCGGCGGCGCGGGGAGCGGCCGGAGGGGTGCAGGGGCCAGCGACGGTCCCCAGCCGGGGTCGCCGTAGGTGGGGTCGCTCAGGTCCGGCTCGTGAACAGGCACGGGGGCGGGTGATGCCAGCACCGGCATGGCGGCGATCTGCGGGTGCTCCTCCAGCAGCCGCACGGTGGCGCCCAGGAAGCGCGCGGTCTGCTCCTGCGCGCCCAGCGCTTCGGCCTCGTCGGCGGCGGCGCGGGCATAGGCCAGCGTACGATCGGCCGGGGCCAGCACACCGGCTTCCAGGTAGTGTTCGGCCACCTCGGCCGCTCCCTCGCGGCCACCGGCGGCGCGCGACTCGTGCAGCGCTCCGGCGACGCGCAAATGCAGCGACGCGCGGGCGACGGCGTTGAGTTCGCGGAGCACCGCCTCGCGCAGCAGGGCGTGGGTGAAGCCGTAGCGCGGCGTCGTGCCTGTCCCATGCTCGGTGAGGATATGGGCGTGCAGCGCTTCGTCGAGCGTGGTCGCCAGCTCGGCGAGCGACAGCGGCGTGATGCGCGCCAGCAGATCGAGCGGGCACTCGCGCCCGGCGACGGCTATCGCCTGCAGCAGTGTGTGACAGCCGGAGGATAGCCCGGACAGCCGCTGCTCCAGCACCCCACGCAGCGCCGCCGGCAGCAGCGGACGGCCGCCGTCGGGCACAAGTGCGGCGGCGCGGGCGAGCTGGCTCAGGTAGAACGGGTTCCCCTCCGCCAGGCGAAGCACCTCTTCTACGGCGTGATCAGACAGCGGCGCGGGGGCGAGTGCCAGCGCGAGATGGCGGGCGGCGGCCGGCTCCAGCCCGTTCAGGCGCAAATCGGCGAAGCGACCCTCGCGGGCGGCGTCCTCCAGCACCGGCCGCCAGCGCGCTGCCGCTTCACCGTCATCGCGATACGTGCAGATCAACAGCAGCGGTAGCGTCTTGGCCAGCCGCACGGTATACCGCATCAGGTTGAGGGTGGGCAGGTCGAACCACTGGAGGTCATCGGCGATGATCACCAGCGGGCGCTGGGCGGTGAGGCCGCGCAGCAAATCGACCAGGGCGGTGAGGATACGGGCGTTGGCGGCGGCGTCACGCGCCTCGAAACCGGCGGTAGAGCCACCGGGCAGGTCCTGCGCCCCGCGCAGGGCGGCGATCAGCTCGGGTAGACCGGCGGCGGGTACCGGTGGCACGCCAGCCCGAGCGGCGGCGGCGGTCTGGCTCGCCACCTCCAGATGCAGTGCCTCCGTCAGCGCCCAGTACGGCAGGCCGGCGCTGGGCTCGAAGCCGCGCAGGTGGAAATCCCAGCAGTGCTGAGCTTTGGCGTAGGCGAAGGCAGCCTCCACCAGCCGGGTCTTGCCGATGCCGGCCGCGCCGGAGACGCCGGTTACGCCACCTTGCCCGGCGTTGGCACGGTCGATGTGCTCGCGCAGGAAGGCCAGCTCACGGTCACGGCCGGTGAGTGGCGCCGTCTGGACGGGCGCGACGGGGCGCGTGCAGCCACAATGCGGGCAGGCCACATGCGCCTGCGCCAGCACGCCACCACAAAACAGGCACACCAGGGCCGTCTCGTGTGCGTTCATGCTCTGCCCCTGAACCGCAGGGTGAGTGTAGTCCCCTCCCGGCAAAAAGGGTAGCGAAATGGTTTGGTCCTTGATCCGGGCTGCGCTGGCTGTTCCACTACCAGCAAGCCCGGCGGCAGGATGATCGGTTACACAGGCGGTGACAGCGGTGCGTAAGCGGATAGCGACTTGGGGACAGCGGACGTTCACGGGGCTGCACGCGCGGCTGTACACACTGACGGGCGGCCGGATCGGCGGCCGGATCGGCGGGGCGCCGGTGCTGCTGCTGTACACGACCGGCCGGCGCACCGGCCGCCGCCGGGTAACGCCGCTGTGCTACCGGCGCGATGGCCGTTCGCTGGTGCTGGTGGCGAGCAACGGTGGCGCCGCGGCGCATCCTGCCTGGATGCGCAACCTGCTGGCACTGCCGGATGTCGAGGTGCGGGTTCGCCGCCGGCTGCTACCGGTACGCGCCGAGCCGGCCCCGCCGGAGGAGCGCGCCCGCCTGTGGCCGCTGATGGTCGAGACCTACCCCGGCTACCAGGGCTACCAGGAGCACACCGAGCGGGAGATCCCGGTCGTCGTGCTGCGTCCGCGCCCGGCGAACCCAACCGCCAGTTCAGCTTCACCGAACACGACCCCGGCGGATGATGCGGGCCTGATACAGTGAATTGCGATTCCCCTCACAAGACCGGCGGGACCGGCCGGCGCTGGAGCCTCTCCCATGCAAGCTTCTCCTTCAACCCGCCCCGGCCTGTTGGAGCGGTGGGCACGGTTTACCGTGCGCCGCCGGCGGCTGGTGCTGGCGCTCTCGTTGTTGACGCTGGCGGTGTTGGTCGTCCTGATGCGGACGGCGGGCGGCGCCTTCTCCAACAGCTTCACGCTGCCCGGCACCGAGTCGCAGCGCGCCTTTGACCTGCTGCGGGAGCGCTTTCCTCAGCGTGCCGGCGATGAAGCACAGATCGTCTTTCAGTCTCCCACCGGCGTGACCTCACCGGAGATGCGCAGCCGCATCGATGACATCCTGGCACGGGCACGGCAACTACCGGGCGTCGTCGAGGTCGGGACGCCCTGGCAGACCACCGGCCGCGGCGCCGTCTCGCCGGATGGAACCATCGCGTACACCGCCATCGCCTACGAGGGCGCCGGCCGGGCCGTGCCGCGCGACCAGATTCACGCGCTGTTCGACTTCCGCGAGCAGGTGAGCGGCGATGGGCTGCTGGTGGAGGTGGGCGGCAACGCCGTGCAGAGCAACGAGCAGGAGCCGCCCGGCTCTTCCGAAGCGATCGGCATGTTGTTTGCTGTCTTTATCTTGCTGATCGCCTTCGGCTCCGTGGTGGCGATGGGACTGCCGATCGTCACGGCGCTGGTCGGGCTGGGGGGCTCCTTCGCGCTGATGGGGCTGGCCGCCAACGTGCTGGACCTGCCGTTGTTCTCTGGCTCCTTCGCCTCGATGATCGGCCTAGGCGTGGGTATCGACTACGCGCTGTTCATCGTCACCCGCTACCGCGAGGGGCTGGCGGCCGGCATGGAGCCGGAAGACGCCGCCGCCGCCGCGGTCACGACCGCCGGTCGCTCGGTACTGTTCGCCGGGCTGGTCGTCGTCGTCTCGCTGCTTGGCCTGCTGGCGATGGGCATCCCTTTCATCGGCGCGCTCGGCATCGCTGGGGCAATGGTCGTTGGGGTGACGGTGCTGGTGGCGCTAACGCTGCTGCCCGCACTGCTGGGCTTTGCCGGGCGGGCGGTGGACCGCTGGCGGCTGCCGATGTTCCATGCCACCGATACCGGCGACCCGCGCTCGATGGGCTACCGGCTGTCGATGGCAATTCAGCGGCGGCCGCTGGTGTGGTTTGCCTGCTCGCTGGCGCTGCTGCTGGTGCTTGCCACACCGGCGCTGGACACGCGCTTGGGCTTCTCCGACGCCGGCAACGCCAGCGAGAAACTGCACTCTCGCCGGGCGTATGACCTGCTGGCGCAGGGGTTTGGCCCCGGCTTTAACGCGCCGCTGACGGCTGTCTTCGACCTGCGCGGCGCACAGAACGGCGGCGCCCCCGCCGAGCGGCTGGCCGGAGTACGCGAGGCGCTGGCCGCCTGGCCGGGCGTGGTGGCCGTCTCGCCCGTCATTCCTAACCCGGCGGGCGACGCCGCCATCATCACCGCGATCCCCGCCTTTGGTCCGCAGGACAAGCAGATGGAGCAAATGGTTCACGATCTGCGTGGAAAGGCCCTGCCCCAGGCCACGGCCGGTACCGGTATCCGCGGCTATGTTGCCGGTCCTACCGCCGCCTTCATCGATATCGGCGACCGCATTCGCGAACGGATGCCGCTGTTCTTCGGCGCGGTAATCGGCCTGTCGTTCTTGTTGCTGGTGGTGGTGTTCCGCTCGATTGTCGTGCCGCTGAAGGCGGCGATTATGAACATGCTGTCCATCGGCGCGGCGGTGGGGGTGATTGTGGCCGTCTTCCAGTGGGGCTGGGGGGCGGAGCTGCTGGGCGTGCGGGCCGGCATCATCGAGGTGTTCCTGCCGATGATGCTGTTCGCCATCCTGTTCGGCTTGTCCATGGATTATGAGGTGTTCCTCATTAGCCGCATCCGCGAGGAATACCTCCGCACGCGCGACAACGCCAGCGCGGTGGCGCACGGCCTGTCTGTGACAGCCCGCGTCATCACCGCCGCCGCCTCGATCATGATCGTCGTCTTTATGAGCTTTGTGCTGGGGCCGGAGCGGGTGATCAAGGAGTTCGGGGTAGGGCTGGCCACGGCCATCTTTGTCGATGCCACCATCGTCCGCCTGATTCTCGTCCCTGCAACGATGGAATTGCTGGGCGACGCCAACTGGTGGCTGCCGAAGTGGCTGGACCGGCTGCTGCCCAACCTCGATATCGAAGGTGCGGGCAGCCACGCGCCCGCTAACCACCGGGGTGCTGCGGCGGATTAGTGCACCACCACCGATGATCTGACTCCGTAAGGCTCATGGTGATGCCGGCAAGAGACAGGCGCTCCACCGGCCAGTGGCGTCGCGGATGAGTGGGGGGGCAGGACGCGACGGCGTGGCTGACCGAAACGCTGCTCGCAGGCGGCGCGCCGGGCTGCGTGGCGCTGCTGCCCGTGGTTTGCCGGCGCTCTCCGCGCCCGCGTTCCGGAGATACTGGCTCGGCATCGCGGTCGCGGAAGGCTCCACATCGATGTTCCAGCTCACGGCCGCGTGGCTGGTCTATGAGCTGACCGCGCCACCACTGAATGTCGCGTTCATGCTCGGCGTGCTCGAGTTCTGTCGCACGGTCCCGATGCTGGCACTGGTCCTGGCCGGTGGGGTGATGGCCGACCGGTTCGGCCGTCGCCGGATCCTGATGCTCACGAACGCCGCCGCCGCCGTCTCGGTGGCGGCGTTCGGCATCGTGGTGCTGGCGGGGTGGGTCACGGTCTGGCTGGTGCTGATCGTGGCGCTGCTGATGGGATGCGCGATGGCCCTCAACCGCCCGGCACACCAGGCGTTTATCCGGGATCTGGTGCCGGTGGAGTCGCTCCAGAACGCGGTTGCCCTCGTGGCCCTGATGCAGAAGGTGCTGCGGATCGGCGTGCCGCTGCTTGCCGGCGCGCTGCTCGCCGCCGGTAGCGCAGCGACGCCGCTGCTGCTCGCGGCCACCGGCGCTGCCATGATGGCGCTGCTCCTGCTCACGATCCGTGTGCCGCAACCGTCGTTACCTGCCGCCGGCATCCTCACGTCCCTGGGAGAAGTGCTCCACTACATCCGGTCAGATCGGCTGGTCGCGGTGTTGCTGCTGCTCGAGACGATTCCCGGTCTGTTCGCGTTGCCGTACGGCGCGCTGCTCCCCATCTTCGCCGATGCGATCCACGGGCGCGGGGCAGCGGGCCTTGGCGTGATGAATGCGTTGGGCGCCATGGGCGGGCTGGGTGGCGCACTGCTCCTGACCCTTGTCTCCGGTACACGACGGCGCGGGACGCTGCTGATCGGCGCGATTGCCGCACTCGGCAGCGCACTGATTGTCTTCTCGCTCACCGATCATTGGCCGCTGGCGCTGGCCATGCTGGCCCTGGTGGGGTTTTTCGACACACTCTACATCCTCTCCATCTCCGGGCTGCTGCTCGCGAGGGCGCCGGAGCATCTGCGCGGGCGGGTGATGAGTGTATTCACTCTGGCGGATATCGGGATGACACCGCTGGGCAGCTTGATGGTTGGCGGACTGGCCGCCATCATCGGCGCGCAGGCCGCGCTGACAACCAGCGGCGCCGTCGTGGTCACCGGCGTCGCCGGCGTGGCCGCCCGATTCCCTCGCCTCCGCCGGAGTTGACGCACTCTGCCGCGTGGACGTATGTCATCACCGTCACCGAAGGGGGGAGGAATTCGATAGGCCAGCCAGATAGCCGGCGGCGCGGTGGCCGGTATCTGCGGGGAAACCCATGCTGGTTGTAAGCTACAAGCGGCCGGCCGTCAGCGGGACGGTCTCAGCACCTCCGACCTCTCCCGCCAGGCTCGCGGGCGAGAGCGAGCGGTGCTGACCGCCGAGCCGCCGGCCTGCTCCCAAGGAGGTCCCGAGATGTCCACGAACAGTCAGGCAGTGCGGCCCATCGCCAAGAAGCTGGAGGGGATCGCGCCGCGGGCGTGGGAGCATCCGGCAGACCGAGCGGCACTGGCCACGATGCAGGCCATCCCTGGCTTTGATGAGGTGCTGAAGAAGCTGTTCAGCATCTTCGGTGAGCGGGGCGCGCGTCTGGCGTTTCAGGCCAACTCCGTGCGCGTCTCCGCCAAGCAGTTCCCCCGCCTGCACAAGCTGTGGCTGGATGTGCACGACATCTTGGACGCCGACCAGGAGTACGAGTTGTACGTCTCCCAGGCGCCGCAGGTCAACGCCGGCGCTTTCGGCCTGGAGAAGCCGTGGGTGGTGTTGCTCTCCGGCTCGCTGCGCACCCTCTCCGATGATGAGGTGGGCTTCATCATGGGGCACGAGCTGGGGCATGTGCTCAGCGGTCACGCCCTGTATCACACTATGTTGGTGATGCTGACGCGCATTGCCCAGGGCGGGCTGCCCGTTCTGCAACTGGCCACCACCCCGATCGTGCTCGGCCTGCTGGAGTGGTACCGCAAGAGTGAGATCTCCTGCGACCGCGCTGGGCTGCTCGCTGTTCAGCAGCCGGACGCCGGCATGAGCACGATGATGCGCCTGGCCGGCGGCGGCACCGATGAGGAGATGGACCTGTACGAGTTTCTGCGCCAGGCGGATGAGTACCGGGGCGGCGGCGCGGCGCTCGACCAATTGATGAAGGTGCTCAATACCATCTACACCACCCATCCCTTCCTGGTGCTGCGCGCCGCGCTGCTGCGTGACTGGCTGGAGGAAGGGGCCTACGACCGCATCCTGCGCGGCGAATATCCCCGCCGCGGCGACGCGCCCCCCGCCTGGAAAGACGAAGCCACCGCCGGCCTGCGCCACTACACGGGCAAAGTCTCCGGCACCGCCGGCAAAGCGGGTGAGGCTGTCCGCAAAGCCTGGGAAGCCTTCGAGCGCGGGCTCAAGGGAGACGGAGAGAAGGGAGCGGGGAGCGGCGAGGACGAGGGACCGGGGGAGAGAGGTTA
Source organism: Chloroflexota bacterium (assembly GCA_963170165.1). Taxonomy (GTDB): domain Bacteria; phylum Chloroflexota; class Dehalococcoidia; order CAUJGQ01; family CAUJGQ01; genus CAUJGQ01. Next base: position 19,577 of record CAUJGQ010000013.1, read on the forward strand.
GGGGTTAGGAAGCAGCGGGGTTAGAGAACAGGGACGAGGCCGGGGGGTGAGGGCCCGGCTCCCCTTCCCTGACCCGCAGACGAGCGTCTCATGTCCTTTCTGTCGCTGATCGTCAAGAATCTTCTGCGCCAGCCGGTACGCACCGGGCTAACGGTGCTGGGCATCAGCATTGGCATTACCACCGTGGTGGCGCTGGGGGTGATCACGGCCGGGCTGAAGTCGACCTCCGGCGAGTTGATCACCGCCGGTGGCTCCGACTTCCTGGTCGCCCAGCAGGGCACCGCCGACCTGTCATTTAGCACCGTCTCCGAGGCGGACTGGCAGGCGGTGAGCAGGATGCCAGGCGTGGCGCAGGCGATCGGTGTGCTCATCCATATCACCCGCGCCGGCGATAACCCCTTCTTCCCGGTGCTGGGCATCCGTGCCGAAGACCTGGCCCGCCGGGCCGTGCCCTTGCGGGAGGGGGTGTTGTTTCCGCCCGGCGCCGGCGATGTGGTGGTGATGGGTGACAGCGCCGCTGCCAGCCTGGGTGTCGGCGTGGGAGGAACAGTGCTGGTGGACCGGCGCACCTTCACCATTTCCGGCATCTATCACGCCGGAACCACCTTCGAGGATGCCGGGCTGTACGCGCCGCTGGCGACAGTCCAGGAGATGACCAGCAAACCGGGGACGGTAACGGCACTGTTCATCACCACGGCGCCAGACAGCAGCACCGCCGCCGTCGCCACCACCATCGAGGAGCGCTTTCCCAATCTGGAGGCGGTCACCTCCGTTGATGAGTACGACGAGGTAGACCAGGGGTTGCGTCTGATTGACGCCGCCAATCTCGCCATCTCCGTACTGGCGGTGGGCATTGGCGCCATCGGTGTGATGAACACGATGGTGATGTCGGTCTTCGAGCGCACCCGCCAGATCGGCATCCTGCGGGCCGTGGGCTGGAGCGGCAGCCGCATCATGCGCATGATCCTGGGCGAATCGCTGATCCTCTGCCTGCTGGCGGCGGTGGCCGGGTCGTTGCTCGGGGTGCTGGCCACGCTGGCTATCGCCGAGCTGCCGGAGGTACGGACGCTGCTCAAGCTGGAGTTTGCCCCGGTGATCTTCGTGCGCGCGCTGCTCGTGGCCGTCATCGTCGCGCTTGCGGGAGCGATCTATCCCGCCATCCGCGCCGTGCGGCTGACGCCAATGGAGGCGTTGCGCTATGAGTGACGCCGCGCCGGAACCCGCGGTCATGGTTCGCGGTGTCACCAAGACCTTCGAGCGTGCCCGCGTGCCGGCGCTGCGTGGGGTGGATCTGACCGTTCAGCCGGGGGAGTTCGTGGCAATCGTTGGCCCCAGTGGCTGCGGCAAGAGCACGCTGCTGCACCTGCTGGCCGCGCTGGATGTGCCAGACAGTGGCGCGCTGGTGGTGGGCGGGCACAACCTGGCGTCGGGCCGGAGGCTCAACCACTACCGCGCCCGTGATGCCGGTATCGTCTTTCAGCTTGACAACCTACTGCCCTCCCTCACCGCTGCCGAAAACGTGCAGGCGCCGATGTTCGAGACGGGCCGCTCACGCCAGGAGCGTAAGGAGCGCGCGGCGGAGCTGCTGGCGCTGGTGGGGCTGACGGGCAAAGAGCGCCAGCGCCCGGCCGAGCTGTCCGGGGGCGAGCGCCAGCGGGTCGCCATCGCCCGCGCCCTGGCCAATGACCCACCGTTGCTGCTGGCCGATGAGCCCACCGGCCGGCTGGACTCCGAGGCCGGCCGCCGGGTGCTGGATCTGCTGGAGGAGCTGCGCGCCCGCCGCGGCCTCACCATCATCCTCGTAACCCATGACCCTGCCGTCGCTGCCCGCGCCGATCGCACGATCCGGATGCTGGACGGCCGGATGGTGGATGACGGCACGGCGGCCTAAGCGCGCAGCTGGACGATCAGCTCAATCTCCACTGGGATACTGCCGGTGTCAGAGCCGGGGAGCGACTGCATACCCACCGCGGAGCGGGCGTGGCGGCCACGGTCGCCCCACAGTGAGACGAACAGGTCCGAGGCGCCGTTGATCACCTGCGGCTGCTGGTAGAAGTCCTCGGTGCAGTTGACCATGCCCAGCAACTTGACGATGCGCTCCACACGGTCCAGGTCACCGATGGTGGCCCGGAGGGTGGCCAGCAGGTTGATGGCGACATTGCGGGCGGCGGCGTAGCCCTGGTCCACGGTCAGGTCACGGCCGACCTTGCCCAGCAGCTGTTCGCGCAGCTCGCCCCGCGGGCCGTGGCCGGACAGGTAGACGAGGTTCCCCACCTGGACGGCGGGAACGTAGTTGGCCACCGGCCGCGGCGGCTCGGGCAGATCGATGCCCATTTGCTTGAGCTTGGCCTCAATCTCCATGCGATTCCCCCTTTGTTTTGGGGCAGCATACAAGAACATGGCGTGACAGCGCGCGAACGTGGCTCGTACAATCCTGCACAAGGCCCGCCGTGTCCCGCGGACGGACGGGAGTCTATGCCCCAGACAATCCCTCGTGTGCGCGCCGCTCTGGCCGTGCTGGCACTGCTGGCGCTGCTGGCGGGCGGCTGCCTCGGCACGCTGCGCCAGCACCCGGACGCCGCCTCACTCGCCCGCGCGCCGGAGGATCTGCTTGACGTGCCCAACCGCGTCGATCGCCCCTCCTGGCTGCTGCGGCGCAAGCCGGGCTGGGTGGGAGCGCACGAGGTCGAATACGGCGGCACCGCCAGCGACCACGCTCGTACCGTGATTCAGGCGGTAGTGTTCGTCGACACGGCCACCGCGGCCGAGGCCTATGCCCGCCTGACGCCGGAGTATCTGCGCCGGCTCCGCGGCGAGCGCATGGACGCGCTGCCCAAGACCGCCGCCCCCTCCGTGCCGATCCCGGCCGATGAGATCGCCATCACCGAGTACCCGCTGAAGATGGCGCCAGAGGACCCGGACGCGGGCAAGGAGATGATCGTGCAGCTGATCACCCTCCGCGCCGGGCGGACGGTCGTTGTGATCGATAGCATTGGCTACAGCTACGAGGACCTGGCGCCGGCGGTGGCGGAGCTGGTGCGTGCCGGGCGCTCGCTGAAACCGTGAGGAAGCCGGGCATGACCGCAATCCGCACGGCAGCGCAGGGCAGCTGGCCAATGGCGTCCGCGCGTCGTTGCGGCGGTCTTGCTGCCCTCCTGGCGGCTGGTCTGGCGCTGGAGACGGTGCTGCTGGCCGGGCTGGTGCTGCCGTTTGGCCTGTGGCGCTTCCCCGGCGTAATCGCGGCAGACCGGCCGCTGCGGGTGGCCCTGGGTGAGGATGCCGGCGGGGCGCTGCGGTTTGCCGTGGCGGTGCTGGCGGCATTCGCGCTATACGCCGCGGCCTGCCGGGTGGCGCTGGCGCTGCACGGGCGGCGGGCGGCCGCCGTCGCCTTCGGTGGCTGCCTGCTGTTTGCGCTGACGCTTACCGCCGCCAACCCCGTCTCCTCGCATGACGTCTATCACAACGTCTCCGATGCCCGGACGGTCTGGCTGTACCGCGACAACCCCACCGTGTTACCGCCGGGCGCCTACCCCGATGACCCCATCGCCGAGCAGGTGCCTGCCTGGCGCTCGACGCCCAGCATCTACGGACCGGTGTGGTACGCCGGCTCCGGTGTGGTGCTGTGGCTGGCGGGGGATGGGCTGCGCGCCAACGTCATCGGCCACAAGCTGCTGACCGCCGCCTTCTTGCTGGCGACGGTGGCGCTGGCGATGGTGATTGCCGGGCGGCTGCGGCCGGGCGCGGCGGTGGCGGGCGGTGTGCTGGCCGGATGGAACCCGCTGCTGTTGTGGGAGACGGCCGGCAACGCCCACAACGACATCGTCATGGTGTGCTTCGCCCTGGTGGCGGTGTACGCGCTGGTGCGCGGCTGGTGGCGGGCGGTCTTCCCGCTGCTGGCGGTGGCGGTAGCCACCAAGTATACCGTCCTGGTGCTTGGCCCGATCCTGCTGCTGTGGCTGTTGCGCCGGCGGGCGCCGCGCGGCCGGGTGGCGCAATCGCTGGCGCTGGGCGGCGCGACGCTGCTGGCGCTGCACCTCCCCTTTCTCACCGGCGCCGACACGCTGGCCGCGCTGGCGCGAGAGGCCGGGTATGCCGCCTATACGCCCGCCGCGCTGGCGCAGACGTTGTTGTGGTGGGTGACGCGCGTCGATGGCACGCTGCTGTGGCACCTGATCCGGCCGCTGCAACTGCTGGCGCTGCTGGCCATCTACATCGTGCTCCTGCGACGGCTATGGCGGGCCGAGGCCGGATGCGATCACGCGCCGGTGCGTACCGCCTGCTGGGCTACCTTTGCACTGCTGGTGGCAGCCTGCGGCTGGTTTGGCCCGTGGTACGTGGTGTGGCTGGCGCCGCTGGCCGCGCTGCTGCCCGGCAGCCGTCCCGCCTGGGTGGCGGTGGTGTTTTCCGCCACGGCCATGCTGATGTACGTCCCCATGAGCTGGCTGAGCGCCGCCCATCCCGTGATCGTGCAATCTGCTGCGGTGGCGACGGCCTTTGTGCCGCCGTTAGGGGTGATCCGCTATCAGCGAGAGGCGGGAGCACCGGCCCCGTTGACCGCTGATGGTTGAGCGCCAGCCGAAGCCAAGCGGCGCGCGGATGTCGCTGGGCGCGCGTGGGGAGCATCTGGCTGCCGCCTATCTGGAGCGGCACGGCTACCGGGTGGTGCAGCGCAACCTGCGGCTGCCACCCTGGGGCGAGATTGACCTCGTGGCCGAGCGCGACGGGGTGACGGTGCTGGTGGAGGTGCGCGCCCGCCGGGACGGTGACGCACGCTTTGGCCCGGCGCTGGCCTCGCTCTCCACCGCCAAACAGTCACGGATGCTGCGCGCGGCGGAAGCCTACCTGGCGCAAGCCGGCGATGACCGCGCCATCCGCATTGATCTGGTGGCGGTGACGCTTGACCGCGCCGGCCGCGTCACCGCCATCGACCACATCGAGAACGCGCTAGCGTGAGCGGAAGGCGTTAGTCCATCAGCGCCTCAATCACGCGCTCGACAATGGCATCGGCTTTGGCGCGCATTTCGTCGTCGGTGGCATCCTGAATCGGGTGAGGGACGAAGATGCGGCGGACTTCGGGCAGGCCGAGCGCGGCGGCCTGCTTCTCGGCGGCGTCCACAAACACCGATGAGGCGATGAAGACCGACGGAATGCCGCGCGTCTCAAACCAGGTCGTGTCGTGCACACTGCACGTTGTACAGGAGCCTCAGTCGGCCAGGGCTTCGATGACGAAGCCGGCCTCCGCCGCGATCTCCTGGCGGAGCGCATCGGGCGCCGGCTTGGTGAAGGTTGGCTTGGCGTAGCGCCGGAACGTCACCCCGGGCAGCCGGGCTGCCAGCCGCTCCTCCAGCCGGTCAATCAGCACGTTGCCACGCGGCTTGCTGATATCCAGCAGCGCCACCGTGCCGGTCACCTGCTCCGGCCGTGCCGCCAGGCTCCGCCGTACCGGCGTCCGCTCGTCGGTGGGGTCCAGAATTGTCGTTCCTGTCACCGTCATGGTTCCCCCTGGTAGCTGCTCCGTCGCGGCCGTGGGCGCCGTTGCCCTCCGGACGCCCCTACTCGTCGATCTTCCGTGTGACCATCACCGAGCCCATCGGGCCGCTGACCCAACCCTGGAAGTACGCGCCGAACTTACCCGCCTCTCCGCCGGCGACGACGAGGGTGATCATCTCTACCGTGCGGAACTTGGGCACGAGCGTATCCAAGCCAATGCGCTCTGCCACCTGGCGGGTGAGCCCCTCGGCACAGGCGTCATCGCGCACCAGTTCGCGCACCGGGCGCAGTGTGGCCCGCTGAATCGCTTCCTTGAATTGCTGCTTGCTCCAGCCGTCGCGGGCGATGGTGTCCACATGCTCGGGCGGGATCACCGCGACGATCTCTCCATAGCTGTAGTGCTTGGGGTGCCCGGCAGCGGCCATGGTCAGACCGTAGCTGGTGGCAAGCGAGGCAGCCCCGCGCGACAGTTGATCCATGAACCCCACCGGCGCGCCGCCGGCGAAGACTGTGACGGTGCTGTCCTCCGGCCGGAAGCCGCGCTCGACGTGGAGCGGCTCCCAGTTGGAGCGGGCTTCGTGCTCGGCGAAGCACATCGTGTATTTGCCCGGCTGGCCCAGCGCCGCGCGGTCCACATCCCCCGGCCGGCCACCGCCGACGTTGCGCACGACGAGCTGCACGGCGCGGCCGATGGTAGCGTTGGCGCGGTTGCCCTGGCCCAGGCAGTTCATGCCGTAGTTCATGCCAATGCGGTCACGCACGGGGCCGTTGACGATGATCACCGGCGTGGGGAAGAACGTCGTCGCCAGCACGCCGTGAATGTTGAACTCGTCTGTACAGATCGCCTCCACTGCCGCGATCACCACGGGGAGGTACTCCGGCTTGCAGCCGGCCATCACGGCGTTGATGGCGACCTTTTCGACGGTGACGGGCGCCATGTTGGGCGGCACGATGGCGACGGCAGACTGCGGGTCGCGGCGGGTCGCGGCCAGCATCCGCAGCACGCGCTCCGGTGTTGGCGGCACCACGGGCAGGCCGTCGGTCAACCCCTGGTCAAACAGAAACTCGAACGGGTCATCCTGCGGCGCGATCTCGATGCGGCGGGCGCGCAGGGGGCTGCCCTCCGCCTCGGCCGCCAGCCGCTCGGCGATGCCGGGCTCCACCGAGCGGGAGCCGCAGCCCGGCCGCCACTCCGGGTACAGGTCCCACTCCAGTTCCGGCAGCTCCACCCCGGCCGGTGGCGCCAGCTCCTCGTACAGCGATTCCCATTCCTCGCGCACAAAGCCGGTGATGCGCCGTTGCTCCACACCGCCGGCGTCCGCCAGGAGAATGGCCGGTACGGTGTCCAGCTCGTACGCGAATGAGGTGCGTAGGGCGGAGTCATCGAGCACCGGCAGCGTCAGGTTGAAGCGCTCCTCAAGCGCTGCGCCGCCATCCTCATCCTGGGCAATCAGCCAGACATCCACTGCGCCACCGAAGTGGCGGTGCGCCGCCTCAATCAGCGGCATCGACAGCACCGAGGTGGGGCAGTCCTCCTTGACAAAGCACAGCAGCGCAGGGCGGCCGGTGGGAAACGACCGCGCCACACCACCCGAATCCGCAAGCGTGAACGAGGGAAGGAGGGTAGTGACCATGCGGGGAGTGTAGGCGCTGGCGCGGGCAACGGGAAGCAGCGAGCGGGGTTTTCTGGGGAGGGGGTGCCGCTCCCACCACAGGCGGCGGCCCGACTGGTTACGAGCGAAGCGCTCTCAGGTCGCCATCCCGTCAATCCGGCTCGTATTGGCACGCCACCTCCACCCGCGCTTCATAGGCGGCGGAGCCGGCGGGGAAGGCGATGGCGGCGGCATCGGGCACAGCGCGGGCGCCGCTGGTCAGACGGTTGACGCCCTCCCAACCGTCGTGCATCCAGACGACGCCGGGTGGCACGCGCTCGGTGACGGATGCCACGGCGGGCAGCTCGCCACGGTCGTTCCAGGCGCGGATGCGTGTGCCGTCTTGCACGCCGCGGGCGGCCGCGTCATCCGGGTGGATCCACAGCAGCGGCGCGGGCTCGGCGGCGACGAGGGCGGGCAAAGCGCGGCCGTGATCATAGAAGCCGTGGAAATGGGCAATGGTCCGCCCCTGGGTGAAGACCAGCGGGTAGCGGGCCGCTTCCGGGGCGGTGACGTGGTTCTCCTCCGCCGGAGCGTAGTCCGGGAGCACCGGCAGCCCCAGCGCCGCGGCCCGCGGTGAGGCAAACTCGACGGCGCCCGATGGCGTGGCGAAGCGCAGGTCAGGATGCCCCACCGGCGAGACGGCCAGCGGCTGGCGTCCCTCCTGTGCCCGCAGCCGGCCGGTGGTGACGTGGCCGGTGGTGGGGTGATCGAGGATCGCATCGACCAGCCCGTCCGCGTCCTTCCAGGGGAAGAAGTCCGCCACGCCCAGGCGGGTGGCGAGACCGTCCAGCAGTTGCCACACCGGCCGCGCCTCGCCGGCGGGTGGCAGCGCCTGGTCCATCAGGTAAACGTGAGTGTTGCCGGACTTGAAGCCCGTCTCCTCCAGCCAGGCGGTACCGGGAAACACCACGCCTGCGTAGCTGCGGATCGTCTCGTTTTCGAACAGGTCAAAGGCGGCGACACACTCCATCCGCGCCATCGCCCGCGCGACCCGCTCGCTGTCCGCGAACGACGACAGCATGTTGGTGCCGAGCAGGATGAGCGTGGTGATGCGCCCGGCTTCCAGCGCTTCGAGGATGGTGTGCATCTCGGAGGGGATGACCGACTCCGGCGCTTTCGTATCGGCGGGGACGACGCGGTTCGTTCCGGCGCCATGTGATTGGGCGGCGTGGCGCGGCCCCAGCCCGCCGCCGGGACGGCCCAGCGCGCCGGTTAGCGCGGGCAGGCAGGCGATGGCCCGGGCGGCCCGCCAGCCGTTACCCGATTTGTGCATCGAGGAGCCGCCGGCCAGGATCAGGCTCTGCTTGGTGGCGGCGTAGGCACGGGCCAGATTGGTGATGCGGGCGGCAGGGATGCCGGTCTCGGTTTCGGCCCACGCCGGCGTGAACGGGCGGATATGTTCGGCCAGTTCGGCGAAGCCGGTAGCGTGCTCGCGCACGAAGTCACGGTCGTACTGCCCCTCGGTGATGATCACGTGCTGCATCGCCAGCGCCAGCGCCGTATCGGTGCCGGGCCGGATGATGATCGTCTCATCCGCCTGGGCGAAGGCCTCCGTGCGGCGGATATCAATCGCGACCACGCGTGCCCCACGGCGGCGGGCGGCGGCCAGGCGCGGGCCGGTATTGGGCTGGCTGGCGAGGTTGGCGCCCCAGAGGATGATCAGATCACTGTGCGCGGCCATGTCATCCATGGTGTTGACCTCGGTGACGCCGGTGAGAAAGAAGCCGAGGCCGCCCAGCCCCCAGCAGACGATGGACGGGTTCCACCACTGGCAGCCGGTCATGTGCGCGAAGCGGGCGGACAGTTGCCCGCCCAGGCCGTTGCCAAAGACGCCGTGCCCGGCCCACACCGCCGTGTGCTCCGGCCCGGAGGAGCGCACGGCGGCGGCCACCTGGTCGAGCGCCGTGTCCCAGTCCGCCACCCGCCAGGCGCCGCTACCGTGCCTGTCGCGCACGCGTGGGGTGAGGATGCGGGCCGGATTGCCGAGAATCTGCGCCGCAGCCCGGCCGCGTACGCACAGAAAGCCGCGGCTATCGGGGTTGTCCCCATCGCCGCGGATGCCGGTCACCCGCCCATCCTCAATCTCCACGAGCATCCCGCAGTAGGTGGGGTGGCAGTTCATCGGACACATGGTGCGATGCGTGACCGGCATGCGATTCCCTCCCAGGTCGTAGCAGGGATGGTAGCACCAAGGGAGCGAGGAGCAGGCCAGCGACCCGCGGCATCCCCTGCCAGGGTCTTTAGCCGGGCGGGGCCGGCTTGCCTGCTACGCGCCGGCTTGGAAGCGCCAGCGAGTGACGGTGGCGGGGTATGATTGCTCGCGCCAGCCGAAGCCGGTGATGGGACGGACGGCCAGCAACGGCGAGTCGCTGCCTTCCGGCCCCTCAGGCGGTAGACCGTACTTGTCTTGATAGCGGGCCGCCACACGGTTGCGCTCGGCCGGATCGGTCACTTCGGTGACGAGTCCCTCGATGATCACCGTGTCGTCACCGCTCTCCAGATGGACGGCGACCCGCGGCTGGGCTGCCAGGTTGCGCCCTTTTACCGAGCGACGGCCGGTGCCGAAGTACAGGCAGCCATCCAGCCATACCCCCCACACCGGCGCGACGTGGGGACGGCCATCCGGGCGGGTGGTAGCCAGCCAGTAGTTGCGCGCATTGACGAGCTCACCTTCGGCCCACTCCCACGCCAGCATGCCGTCGTGCTCCGGGCCGATACCGTAGTCCGGCCACAATGGCCGTTCGGCCACCACCTGCCACCCGCCTGCTGTTTCCGCAGTCATGCCGTCTCCCTCGCTGCCGCCGGCGATCTTCACCAGGGTCACCACCGTATCAGTCTCGGATGCCAGCGCCCTGTCAGCAGGACCGGGACACACCGAAACCCCCTCGTCCATGACAGCGGACGAGGGGGCCGGTTGGTGACCTACCGAGCGGTTCGCGAGGCGGGCGAGGCCCGTTGCCGGTGCGAAGCACGCACATCAAGAGCGGAACGACGCCGGTTAGCGCAGGAACGCGCGGCCGGCGACGAGCGCGGGATCCAGCTTCAGACGGCCGCCGAGCAGGACAGAACCGAGCAGGTCCGGGCGCGGGGGAATCGGGCGGATGCCGGTGCCGCAGAACGGAACATCATCGAACATGGTGACACCTCCTGTGGATGGTGGGCAGTGCTTGGGGGAGCAGCCGTTGGTGTGTGCTAGCTCACACTGGCAGCATAGCGACCAAGCAGCCCCATCGCTGTTCGGCAGCGAACAGCCAGACTGTTCGTTCCGTGACGGTTGGTGACACGCCGTCACAGCTTGGTCACAGCGCCCTTGATGTCCGGAAACCTCCTATTGGAGACAACGGCGGTCTGACAGAAACTGTGGAGAAGGACGTGCCGCCGCCGTGATCCCATCATCCACCCGCCACGCAGACCCGCGCCGGCTGCCGCTGCTGCTCGTCGCCTCGACGCTGGCGCTTCTGGCCATGGGGGGCGCAGCCGGGGCGGTGCTGCTGGGCGGGATACCGTACCAGTGGCACGGCGGCGGGCCGGTAGTACGGGCCGTGCTGCTGGCAGCCAACAGCGGTGCAGCGCTGACGTACTTCGTCATCGCCGGGCTGATGCTGCGCGGGTTGCTGCGGCCGCACGCCGCTGGCGCCTCCAACGCGCTGGGTATCGCCGCCTGCCTGATCTTCGTCACCTGCGGCATGGGGCATCTAGCCCATGCCGGGCTGGTGGTTGGGAGCGGTCATGGCGGGCTGCTGGCGGGCCTGCTGATCACTGCCGATATCGCCGCCTTCGCCGTGGCGGCTTCCTTCCTGGCGCTGCGCGAACGGTACACGCTGATCACCGGTGGCGAGGCGGCGCTGGTGGATCTGCAAGACCGGCTGGCCGAGCGTCAGCAGGCAGAAGCAGCGATCCGCGAGCGTGAGGAGCGCTTCCGGGCGATGTTCGAGTACGCCGCCACCGGCATGGCGCTGGTGGGGCTTGATGGCCGCTTTCACAAAGTCAATGCCGCGCTGTGCGCCATCACCGGCTATAGCGCCGCGGAGCTCACCAACCTCAGCTTTCCGGACATCACCCATCCCGATGACCTGCAGGAGGATCTGACGCAGGCGGCGGCGCTGCTGGCGGGTGAGAGCACCAGCTATCAGATGGAGAAGCGCTACATCTGCAAGGACGGCGCTACGGTGTGGGTCCGCCTGACAGTGGCGCTGGCGCGCAGCTTTTCCGGTGAGCCGCGTGAGTATACCACCGTGGTCGAGGACATCACCGTCCGGCGGCGGGCGGAGACGGAGCGCGCCGCCGCCCTCGCCCGCTCGGAGGCGGACAGCCGCGCCAAGGATGAGTTCCTCTCGATTGTCTCCCACGAGCTGCGCACACCGCTGACGCCGTTGCTCGCCTGGTCTTCGATGCTGCAGTCATCGACCATCACCCCCGCGCGCGCCGCCGAGGGACTGGCCGCCATCGAGCGGTCAGCCCGCACGCAGGCGCGGCTGATCGAGGATCTGCTTGATGTCTCCCGCATCGTCAGCGGCAAGCTGGCACTGGAGCTGGAGCCGGCGGAGCTGAACGAGGCCGTCCGCGCTGCCATCGATGCGGTCCGCCCGGCGGCGCTGGACAAGGGCGTCGTGCTCGTGGCCGAGCTGGAGCCACGGGGTGCGCCGCTCCAGGGCGACCCCGTGCGGCTTCAGCAGATCGTCGCCAATCTGCTCACCAACGCGGTCAAGTTCACCCCGGCCGGAGGCCGCGCGGTGGTGCGGCTGGCGCGGGAAGGCGGCAGTATACGGCTGACGGTGCGCGATACCGGGCAGGGCATCGAGCCCGCGTTCCTGCCGTACGTATTCGAACGCTTCCGCCAGGCGGACAGCTCGACCACCCGGATGCAGGGCGGGCTCGGCCTGGGGCTGGCGATTGTCCGGCATCTGGTGGAGGCGCACGGCGGCTACGTGACCGCGGCGAGCGGCGGTCGGGGCAAGGGCGCCACCTTCACCGTTATCCTCCCCGCGAGCCTGCCGGCGCCGGTTGCCGGGCCACTTCCGGCATCTCCACCGCCCGCGCGGCTGGCGGGGATGCGGCTGCTGGTGGTTGAGGACCAGGCCGACACCCGAGCGGCGCTGTGCGCCATGCTGGAGGCGGGCGGCGCGCAGGTATCCGCGGTGGCCACGGCCGAGGAGGCGCTCGCCATCCTATCGGCGCGCCCGCACGACGGCCTCCTCTCTGACATCGCGCTGCCCGGCGCCGATGGCTATAGCCTGATCCGCCAGATGCAGCATCTACCGGGAGCGGCCGAGATGCCCGCCGTCGCGCTGACGGCCTTTGCCGATAGCAGCGTCCGCTCCCGTGCGCTTGCCGCCGGCTTTCATGCCTGCCTGACCAAGCCGGTGGCGGCGACGGAACTGGTAGCGGCGCTGGCGGCGCTGTGCGGGTAGCCCTGTGGCCGGGTGTGTGCGGGCCGCTCGTGTAAACGCCGTGATCGCTGGCCGTTAGCGCTTGGCAAATCCGCTCGGGGAGCGGTCGTGGGTGTCGCGCAGATGACACGGCCGTGTGCTGGCCGCGGCTATGGTCTGCCTACCGGCAGGAACACCGCACCGCGAGAGGAGCACCACCATGGACCGCACGAGCATCGTTACCCCGATCATCACCGCCACCGGCATCGAGATCGTGGCGCAAGGGACGGATGATACCATTGGCCTGGTGGCCCCGGCGGTGACCTTCGCCGGGCTGGCAGCGGCAGCCGCCGTGGGCGGCGCGCTCGGTGCTGCCACCGGGGTGGCGCTGGGTACGGCATACTACCTTGGCTATACCGATGGCCAGGCCGCCGCGGGGAGCGACAAGGACAAGCCCAAGAACAAGTAACGGACCATGCAGCAAGAGCAACAGCAGCGCCGGCAGCAGCGCGGGGGGTAGCCGGTGAACGAGCCGTCCCCTGCGGCGCGCCTTTGGGATGCGCTGGCCCCGGGGCGCTTCGCCCTACTGGCGGAGCTGGAGTGCCCGCGCAACGCCTCCCGCGCCAACGTCGAACGTCAGGCGGCCGCCTTGGCCCCCTACGCCGATGCCGTGGTCTGCACCGATAACTCGGCAGCGGTGGCGCGCATGAGCCCCCTGGCCGCCGCTGCTATCGTCGCCCGCACCGGCGTGCTCCCGCTGATCCAGCTCGCCTGCCGCGACCGCAACCGTCTTGCCCTCCAGTCGGACCTGCTGGGCGCGGCGGCGGTCGGGGCCGCGGGGGTGATCTGTCTGACCGGCGACCCGCCGGAGACGGGCAATCACCCCGGTGCGCGTGCGGTGCACGACCTGACGGTGGTGGAACTGCTGCGGGCGGCGCGTGGGTTGCGGGCGGGCCGCTTCCTGTCCGAGGATGCCGCCCGCCCCGCGCCGGATCTGGTGCTGGGCTGCGCCGTCAACCCCGGCGAGGGCAAGCATGCCGTCGAGCGGCTGGCGGCGAAGGTGGACGCAGGCGCTGACCTGGCGCTGACACAAATCGTGTTTGATGCAGCGCCGTTCGCACGCTGGATGGAGCACGTGCGGGCAGCGGGCCTGCATCTGCGTGCGCGCATCCTGCCATCAGTCGCCGTGATACGCCGTCCGGCGGTGTTGCGGTTCCTGGAGGGCGTGCCCGGTGTGGTCGTGCCCGCCGCTTCTGCCCGGCGGCTTGAGGTAGCAGCCAACCCTGAAGCTGAGGGGCAGGCGCTGGCCGCCGAGCTAGTGCGCGCCCTGCGCGACGTACCCGGCCTGGCCGGCGTCCAGCTCATGACGTTTGGTCATGCCGAAAGCGCCGGCCGGGTGGTGGCGATGTTGTGAGGGTCTTCCGTATCCGGTATGCGGGATGGGGGAAGGGCACAAGCGCCGGTTCGGCGGGTCATCGCTCCGCAATCCACCGCTCGAGCATGGGGATATGTTCGTCGTAATGCTCGTAGGTGTTCGAGGCGATGTACGGAAGCAGCGGGCGGTCGCCCGTCCAGGGGATGCGGCCCGGCTCGTTGAGGTCCGCCTCGCTGAGCGGGGCAAGGGCGGCGAGCAACGCCGCACGGGATGCGGCAAAGGCGGCGCGCGCCCCAGCGGGCGGAGTGGCGGCGCTGCCGGCAGCGAAGCCGGCGTTAAGCCGGTCAATGCTCTCCGCACCGGCGGGGTAGCCGGGGGCAAAGCGCTCTGGTGTCTCACCCCGCGCCGTCGCCGCCAGCCACGCCATCAGCAGCGCCTCCCAGCCGGTGATGTGCGCCAGCACCTCGCGCACGCCCCATTCGCCATTTGCACCGGGCGCCGTCATCTGGCCGTCCGGGACGGCGCGCACCAGTGCCTCCAGAGTGTCCCGCCGCTCGCTGACCATGGCGACCAGCGCCTCCGGCGTCATGCGCTCTGTCATACTGCACGCTACCCCGCTCCGCCGCTGGCAACGAACCGCTGATTGCGGATCGCTCACCGTATACTACAGCCACCACCGCACCGGAGACGTTGCCTGTGCCGTTTCGCATTGTGATCCCCGATGACTTCCCGCCGGCATACACCGGCCGCCCGGAGCTGGAAGACTTGCGGCGGTTGGGGGAGCTGACGGTCTATAGCAGCCGGGCGGCGGACCGGGCGGAGTTGCTGGCGCGGCTGCGTGGCGCGAACGCAATCATCAACGTCCGCAGCTACACGACGCTGGACGCGGATGTGCTGGCGGAGCTGCCTGACCTGCAGACCATCGCGGTCTTTGGCGCGGGCACCGACAACATCGACATCGTGGCGGCGGCGCGGCTGGGGATCGTGGTCAGCAACGCGCCGGGAGCCAACGCCCGCTCCGTTGCCGAGCATGCGCTTGCGCTGACGCTGGCCGTCGCCCGCTCTGTGCCGCGCCACGACCGCGAGCTGCGGGCGGGCCGGTGGGTGCACTTCGAGGGGCCGGAACTGGCGGGCAAGACCTTTGGCGTGGTGGGGCTGGGCCACATCGGGCAGCATACGGCGCGGATTGCCGGTGCCTTCGGCATGCGCGTTCTCGCCTGGAGCCCGACGCGGGACGAGGAGCGCGCCCGCCGCTGCGGCGCCGAGCCGGTGGAGCTGGATGACCTGCTGCGCACCGCCGATATCGTCTCGCTGTCCGTGGCCGTCTCGGAGCGCACCCGCGGGCTGATCGGCGCGCGGGAACTGGGGCTCATGCAGCCCTCCGCGATCCTGATCAACACTGCCCGTGGGGCGTTGGTGGACGAGGCCGCGCTGGTGGCAGCGCTCAAGGCCGGACAAATCTTCGGCGCCGGGCTGGACGTGTACGCCGAGGAGCCGGTGCGCCCCGGCCACCCGCTGACGGAACTGGATAACGTCGTGCTCACACCCCACGCCGGCTGGATGACGCGCGAGGCGCGCGACCGGCTGCTGCGCGTGCCCATCGAGAATATCGCTGCTTTTGTGGCCGGCACGCCGCAGCATGTCGTGCATCCGGCCTCCGGCATCCGATAACCGGCGGTAGACACGGAGCACGGGCAAGGAAAAGTCTGTCCGCAGCTGCCCGCTAACCGCTCAGCGCGGTTCCCCTTCCTCCGGCATGGTGCTGGGGAACTCCTGCTCGTAGTCATCGGCGATGCTCTGGAGCAGAGAGAGATAGAGGCTTTCCCCCGGGGTGCGCGGGTGACGGTCGATCAGGCGAGCGATCAGATCCTGGACCGAGGCGTGCACGTCGCGATCGATGGAGACGGACACCTTGGGGCGGGCGTCCTGGGCGGCGTTCCAGGTGGCGCGCACCTCGGTGACAGCGGGCGCCTCGGCCAGCAGCACGCGCAGTCCCGCCTCCCACTCCGACTGCTGCGGCGCCATGCGGGCGCGTTCAGCCGTGGCGGCGCTCTCGAACAGGTGCAACACCGTGACCGCGCCGTCCGCTTCTTCGAGGAGGATATGCAGGCGGGTGCCCGGCAGCGTGCGGCCGGGTCCGCGGTGCCAGGCGGCCAGATGCGCCAGCAGCGCCGGTAGCTGCCCATCGAGCGGGCGCAGGCGCAGCAGCCGGCCGGTAGGATAGGCGGCTGCGGCCATTACTCCCCGTCCTGCTTGGGTGTGACAGGCACGAGCGCGCTCACGGGGCAGCCGGCTAGCGGCGTGGCGGGCTCCGGCAGATTGCCACCCAGATACCACCAGCGAGTGTTCGTGGGCGTGTGCAGCCGCCCGTGCTCCCCGGCGGCTTGGAGCATCGCACGGTGACGGGCGCAGAGCGGCACGGCGAGGTCTTCCGGGTCCGCGCCCTCCGGCCGGCGGCGCACGCGGCTGTTTTGCACCGTACGCTCCGGGCAGAAGTGACAGCCCCGCCCGATTGCCAGGTCAATCAACAGGCTCATGGTCGCTCTCAGCGGTCAGCTTTCGGCCGGGACACCGGGTGCATCCCAACGCCTGCCCTTAGTGTATCCTGCGGGGCCGGTGGCCGGTCAGCCCGTCAGCACCATCTGTGTCTGTGTCACCTGGGCCAGCAGCCGGCCCTCGGCGGAGAGAATGCGCGTCTGCCAGACCATCGTGCGGCGGCCGCGGTGCAGCGCCTCGCACACGCCGGTGATGGTGCTGCCAGCAGGGGCGGGAGCAAAGAAGTTGGTCTTGGATTCCAGCGTGGTGGTGCCCGCCCCCGGCGGCAGGTTGAGCACCGTTGCCGACGCGCCGAGCGAATCGGCAAAGGCCATCAGCGCCCCGCCGTGGGCGATGGTGGGGGAGGTGCACAAGTCCTCGCGCACCACCATCTCGGCCGTTACCCGCTCCGGCGCGGCGGCGGTGATGCGAATGCCCAACGCCAGCGCAAACGGCGGCTGCCGCTCCTGCAACTCCGCTACGGTGAGCATTGCCACCACCTCCCGAACCCGTTTCCGCGCCCTGGCTTGGCGGGCGAGGGGCGCGGGGTGAGGGCCGCCCCGCTCGCTGAGTCGCCGGCCGGCTAATCCAGCACGGCGATATCTACCGGCGGGCGCAGCTTGGAGCACTCGGCCAGGGCGGGATGGATGTCGTTGTCTAGGAAGGCCTGGAAGAGGGCCGCATCTGCGGGCGCATCCTTGTCCAGCGCCACCATCGTGTTCTGCATGAGGTTGTAGTCAAACCGCGGCGCCCACTTGCGCGCGCCCAGGCGAGCGGTGGTGGAGCAATTGTCCACCATGTAGGCCACGCCCTTGTGATGCATGTAGGGATTGAGCGAGTCCACCGCCTCGATGATTGACTCGTTGGCGATCTCTGAGTACGGGTGGCCCTTCTCCTTGAGCAGGTCCACCTGCGCCATCATCGTGGCGATGTACACCCCGGCCGTCACCGGATGAATCGGCGTGAGGAAGGTGCCGCGCTTGGCCCGCACCTCGGCCCCCACCTGCCACATCTCCGTGCCGTCAATCTTGCCCATCGGGTAGCGGCCGAAGCGCTTGTTGGCCATGATTACGCTCTGGATCTCGTTACCGGAGGAGACCTCATCGTAGATCTCCCACAAGATCTCGAAGGCGGGGTGATAGGCGGCGGTGTAGGCGCGGCGGAACTGCTCCTTGCCCGCGTCGTCGAAGGACTCGTACACAGCCAGCATCCCATGGCGGGAGATCATCTTGCTGATCGGGCCGGTGATGCACTCCACCGAGTCGATGAACGCCTGCTCGCGCGTGGCGCCCTGGCGCACGAACCAGCGGTACAGCACCTCGACGATGCCGTGCACCGCGCCCAGCAAGATACCGCGCTCGCCGAAGATGTCGGACTTGTACTCGCTCTCCAGCGTGGTCTGGAAGGTAAAGGGGGAGCCGAGCGCCACCGACCAGGCGAGGGCGTAATCGGTGGCACGGCCAGTGACATCCTGCTGCACGGCGAAGCTGGCGTTGATACCGGCGCCATTGACATCCGCACCCTGCTCGTACAGCCGCCGCACGGAGGGGCCCATGCCCTTGGGGCAGACGCCGATCACGTTGACGTTCTCCGGGAACGACGCCCCCACGCGGCGCAGATGGCCGAGCAGGAAGCCGTGTGACAGGCCGAGCGTGGCGCCGGGACGGAGGGCCGCAAAGATCTTCTCGTACTCCTCCGCCTGCGCCGCATCGGCGATCAGTAGCAGCACGAGGTCTGACTCGCGGATCACCTCGTACATCTCACCGAGCGTGCCTGCTGCGCGGCTGAACCCAGCCCGCTCGGCGGCGGCCATGGACGTGGAGCCCGCGCGCAGGCCGACCTTGACGATGATGCCGCTGCCGGCCAGTGAGTCGCGCAGGTTCTGGGCCTGGGCCGGCCCCTGCGAGGACCAGCCGATGACGCCAATCTGGCGGATGCCCTCGAACGCCTGGGGCAGCAGCGGAAACAGGTCGCGCCCGCCCTTGACGATGCGCTCTTCGGTGATACCCAGGCGCAGCGGTTCGGCGGAGAAGATGGAGGTCTGGAAGGTAGAGGTCATGAGCGGCAGGCTCCCGGTGGGAAAGTGGTGACCGCGCGGACAGCCGCCGCGGGGGACATCCTGCCGTCACTGTAGAAAACCAGGTGCACTCGGTCAAAACGCCGTGGATGGGGATGGCGGTGGCTGCCAGCCGTCGGGTGCATCGTGCAGCCAATCCACAAGACCGGGAGCCAGTGGTACGCTTCCGTCGGCCGGCTCCCGTCGCGTTCTAGACCCAGCCACTTGCGGATGATCTCGAACACTTCCGGGCCGGTGTCCCCCACATGAGCGCATCCATCGCGGGGGTTGTGCAACACGCCGGGAACCTGAGGCACTGCCGGGCCCCGTGGCGAACTGCTGGCGGCCATTGCCGCTCTTTGGTGCAATGATCTGGCGTCATCATACCGCGGGCAGTGACCCCGAAGGCCGAGCATGAGCGAAGGACAGCACACGGGCGAACACTGGCAGCGGCTATCGCCGCCGCGAGAGGTGTACCGCAACCGCTGGCTGGCGATGATGCGCGCCCCCTACCAGCTGCCGGACGGGACCGTGCTGCCGGACATCGAGACGGCGCAGCGGCCGGATTACGTGATGGTGCTGCCCCGGCGCGGGGATAACCTCATGCTGGTGCGCCAGTACCGCCCGGCGATGGAGCGGATGGGGCTGGAGCTGCCCGCCGGCGCCATCGACCCCGGTGAAACGCCCGCACAGGCAGCGGCGCGCGAGCTACTGGAGGAGACGGGGCATACCGGCCGCAACTGGCGGCGGCTCGGCGTGGTGGAGCCGTCCCCCGGCTACATCGCTCAGTCCTGCCACCTATTCGCTTGCGACGCCGAGCCTGCGCCCGGCCACGCACCCGACCCGCGCGAAATCGCCGCGGTGCTGGAGCTACCCGCCGCCGAGGTGCTGCGCCTGGCCCGCACCGGCGGCATCCGCGACATGTCTGTGCTGGCCGCGCTGTTCCTGGGGCTGACAGGCTGACCCGGTTGCGCCGCCTGGTAGGAATGCGCATACTGCCCGGAACGGCTCGAGGGCTGCGGTCCGCACCGCACCCGCGACGAGATCGCAACGCCAAAGGGAGGGACCACGATGGCAGATCTGGCGACGCTGGATCGGGCGAACGTGTTCGTGTTGCGCCACTTCATCGATACGGGGCGCGCGCCGCACTACGCGGACCTGGCGCGTGCCTTCAGCATCGCCCCGGAGGAAGGCCGGACGCTGCTGCGTGAGCTGGTGGACAGCGGTATCCCCGCCTGGCAACACCCCGGCACGGACTACATCGTCTCTTATCCGCCCTTCCACAGTCTGCCCACCCAATACCGGGTGACGGTGGATGGCGAGCAGAAGTGGTTTGCGCAGTGCGGGCTGGAGGCGCTGGCGATGCGCTGGCTGTTTCCCGGCGGCACGGTGCGCATCGACGCCCCCTGCCTGGATTGCGGCGAACGGCTCGCCGTCGAGATGCGCGACGAGCAGACGCTGCTGGTGGACCCGCCGGCGATGGTTGGCTATTCGCGGTCGGTGGTGGGTGGTGCGCCAGAGACGCGCGCCTGGCGCTGAGCGGGCATGAACCTCTTCCGGTCGGAAGAGCACGCCCGCCGCTGGTCCGAGTATGACGCCGATTTCGAGCGCAATCTGCAGCCCGTCGCCGTCTGGGCCGAGCGCTTCTCCGGCGAGATGTTCCGCCGCCGCCTCGACCCCGACTACATCACCTGGTACACCGCCTGGCGCGCGGCGCAGAGCCGGTGAGCGGCCCGCCCTATCCCTTCGTGCGTCTCACGATGGAGCGAATTATGCTTTGCCCGGCTCCTGGGGAAGGTGGGCGAAATGGTGACGTACTGGATCAATGTGTACAGCGAGCAGACGTGGAAGGAGTCACAGGCTCACGGTCCTCCCATTAGCGGTTTCGCCGAGAAACGGCTTGCCAGCGTCCAGAAGATCGCTCTGGGTGACATCTTGCTGTGCTACATCATGGGCGCCAAGAAGCTGACCGGAGCACGGGAGGTTATCGGGCCAGCGTTCATTTCGCGCACACCGGCGATTTGGTTCACCCAAGCCTATCCAGTACGGCTACCCGTGAAGGCGCTCGTTACGTTGGACCTGGAGGAGGCGCTCGACTTCGAGGCGCTACTGCCCAAGCTGAGCTTCTATAACCCCGGCAATATGCGATGTACGTGGGCAAAGCTGCAGGGATCTCCAACACGGCTGGAGCAGGTAGATGGGGAGTTACTGCTCGCTGCCCTGCGGGGCACAGATGCTGCACTTGCAGACCAGGCCGTGGTTCCAGGTCCGGATCAGGAGGTGCCTCCCCCGCCGAGTCCTGCGGTCGGGCAGGCGCTACCGGCTGCGAAGGCCCCGCCGGCCCTGCTCAGCAACCCACTCGATACGCTGATCCATGAACTGCTGGTGACGCAGCAGGACGCCACCAAACCCACGCAATTTGAGCAGACCGCGTTTCGCGCCTTTGCATATCTCGGCTTCGATGTTCAGCACAAGGGCAAATCCGGCCACACCGACCTGGTGCTGGACTCGCCCCTTGGCACCGACCGCTACCGTGTCGTGGTGGATGTGAAGTCCAGCGCTACCGGCAAGATCGCGGAGAGCCAGATCAACTTCCCAGCGATCAAGGCGCATCGTGAGCATGAAGCGGCGCACCATGCGGCGGTGCTGGGGGAGAAGTTCGCCGGGGGCAACCTCCAGAAGTTCGCGACCGAGTTCGATATCGCGTTGATCGACACTCCGACACTGGTCGACGTGCTGCGTCTCCATCAGCGCACGCCGTTTACTGCTGCCGACCTGCGCGCCCTGTTTACGGCCGCTGGCCCCGTGACGACGGCGCTGGCGGACCTCAAGCAGAAGGCGCAGGCCACGGAGCGGCATTGGCTTTTGATTGCGGAGATCGTCACGCTTGTCGATACGTTCAGCCGGCTCGAGCAGCCGCTCCCGCTCACGTCAGGCGCGTTGCACGCGGTATTAGTGTCACAGTCGCTGCCGAGCAAGCAGCAGGCCTCCTCACCGCCATCCGAGCAGGACGTTCGCGATGCGCTCGCGTTCCTGTCTTGCCGCGCCGTTGGCATTCTGCGGGCGGTTGATCCGGATACCGCCGGTTACCGCCTCACCATGCCGGTCAGCGCGGCGCTGCAGCGGCTCCGCGCGCTGGAGTCCGCCATCCGCGCAGTGCTGGCGCAGGGTAGCGAGCAGGCCGCCGTAGTCACCAGCAACGCGCTGGCGTGAACGCTCCTAAGGCTCATCGCGGTTCGTTCTCGCGTTGCCCTAGCGCCAGGAAATCGCGCGGCGTGACGATGCGGATGCCCTCATGGACGCCAAGCGCCAGCAGGCCGCGGTCACCCGTCACGAGATGAGTGACGCGGCCCAGGCGTGCCGTGGCGAGCACGGTGTCGTCGTCGGGGTCGCCGGTGATGGGTAGCACCGCCCGCAGCGGGACGGGCACAATGGTCGCCTTGATACGCAGCAGCGGAAGCAGTTCCCGGCCCGCGGCTGGCAGGAAGGGGAACCGCTGGACAAGCGCTGCGTCCGTGCGCTTCGCTTCGAAGCTGGCGATGATGTGATGCGATGTGATGTGACGTGGGTGAAGCTACCCGCCTGCCACGCCTCGATAATGGGACGGGACGGGCCATGGGGGCCAAAGATCGCGGACAGCAGGACATTGACGTCCAGCACCGCCGGCGTCACGAGGCTGAGCGCTGCCGTTTGCGATCTTCATCAACCCGCTCAAGCCACTCAAGGATCTCGTCGCTATCGCCGTCCGGATTCTCTCGCTCGGCATAGACGAGCACCCGATTGAACAACGCCTGGTGCACTTCCGGGCGGGTACTGCAGGCCTGCATGAAGGCATCCAGGTCCTCGCGCAGGATGCGGTAGGCGCGGCCGATGCGGATCGCCCCAAGCCTCCGGTCGCGGATCAGCCGGTAGACCGTCTCTCTGTCGAGCTGCAAATGCTCCGCCACCTGTTCCGGCGTGAGCACATCCGGGAGCATACGGCCTCCTTCTCTTACCGGCATTGTACCAGCGCTGTCTGCTGCTCCGGAATCCAGGCGGCTGGGTACGGCTGGGGAAGGAGTTGCGATGCTGGTGTCGAGGTGCGATAGCGGTGCGGTTGCCAGCGACATCGCGCTGGCCTGAGCCGCGCGTGCCCCTAGGCGCGGTGGGGGCTACCATCCTCTCGTGATATTGCACCACGAGGGCTACCGATGAAGTTTGAGGACATCAAAACGGTGGGCGTGCTCGGTGGCGGCGTCATGGGCGGCGGTATCGCCCAGATGTGCGCTGTGGCCGGCTACCCCACCATCGTGCGTGACATCA
>CAUJGQ010000014.1 GCA_963170165.1 Chloroflexota bacterium
CTCGCCGCGCTGGCGGGCGAGTGCGACGCTGAGGCGCTCCGTCCTCTGCGCGAGGTGGTCGCCGGCTACCGGCGTCACGGCCGCTTCCTGCCCGAATAGCGGTAGCCAGCCGCCCAGAAGCCGGGCCGCACGATGGCCTTCCACTCGACCACCACCGCGGCCTTCCGTAAGCCGCTGGCCGCGCTTCCGCCCGGTATCCAGGCGCAGGCGGCGGCGGCATTCGATCGCTTTGTTGCTGACCCGTTCGACCCGTCGCTCAGCCTCAAGCGCCTGCAAGGAAGCCCGACGCTGTACTCCGTGCGGGTTGGACTGCACTACCGTGCGCTGGCCCGGCGCGACGGCGAGCGCCTCACCTGGTTCTGGATCGGATCGCACGCTGATTACGACCGGTTGACGCGCAGGCCACCATAGCAGCGGCACCCCAGCGACCTGGCCGGCCTGCCCATGCTCTGCCGCTGTCACCGTGCCGCGCTGTGCCATCGATGTGCTCCTCTCGCGTGCGGTTCGCTCGGGTTCGTGTGATAGCATGCCGGGTGTTCAGCCTGATCCGCGACATGCTCGGTCAGTCTAGCGCTCGAAACAGGCGGCGAGCGTCGGTGATACGGCCGAGGGCGGCATCGGTCACGTGGCCGATGTGGTGCGGCAGCGCGGCGCATAGCATCCCGGACATCGCGGATCGTCGCGGCGGCAGGTGCGATCACGGCAGCCGAAGCGCCGGCGCACCACAGCAACAGGGGAGGAAGCAGACATGGCCACGACCCAGAGCATCCTGGCGGAGGCGCCACTGTTCAGCCATCTCTCGGAGCAGGCGCGAGAGGTGATGACGCGCTCAATGCGGGAGCGCACCTTTGCCGCCGGGTCGGACATCGTCACCGAGGGGGAGAGCGGCATCGGCTTCTTCGTGATCCTGGAAGGGACGGCCGCGGCGGTGCACGAAGGCGAGGACGGCGCACGGGCGACGCTCGGCCCAGGCGCAAGCTTCGGTGAGATCGCCTTGCTAGACGGGGGACCACGAACGGCGACGGTGCGGGCAATGACCGACGTGCGCTGCAGCATCCTGACGCGCTGGGACTTCCTGGCCACGCTGCGCGACCAGTCCGATCTGGCGGTGGAACTGCTGAGTGTACTGTCGCGCCGCATCCGCGAGCTAGAGCAGCGCATCAGCAGGCTGGAGGCCGCCGGCGCACGGGGGTAGCGCCGGTCGGAGGAAGCGGTGGCCGAGTGGAGGAACATCGATGGCAACGCGACGGGTGGTGACCATCGCCACCGCTGACGGGGCGCACGCCGAGGAGACGGGGCGGCTGGTGGCCGAGCGGCTGGGCTACCGTCATGTGAACGAGGCGATCATCGAGCGGGCGGCGGCGCTGGCTGGGGTGAGCCCGGCCGAGGTGGCGGCCTTGGAGAAGCCACGGGCGCTGGTAGACCGCATCCTCGGGTCGCTGGCACGCGCCACAATGATTGATCCGACGTTCGGCGTGATAACGCCAGACCTGGAGGGGGATGAAGCCGACCTGCGCCGGATGATCCGCGCCGCCATTGAGGCGGTGGCGGCGGAGGGCGAGGCGGTGATCGTGGCGCATGGCGCGGCGATGCAGTTAGGGGGCCAGCCGGAGGTGCTGCGTGTGTTCGTCACGGCATCGCCCGAGGTGCGCGCCTGCCGCATCGCCCATGCCGCCGGCGGCTCGCTGGAGGCGGCGCGCAAGGCGGTGGAACGCGCCGACCGGGCACGGGCCGGGTACTTCCGCGGCTTCTATCAGCTCGCCAGCGAGCAGCCGCACCATTACGACCTGGTGCTCTCCACCGACGGGCTCACTCCAGAGCAGGCAGCGACGGTGATCGCGGCGGCGGCAGCGGCGTAATGGCGAACAACACCCGCACCCGGCGGCGACACGTAGCCGGGTGCGGGTGCCGCAACGGCTGCGCGGCTAGTCGTCCGCGGCCGGCACTTCGCGGCGGGCCGGCGCGGTGATGCCTTCGTCCGCCAGCCGGGCCAGATCGGCGGCAGTCAGGCCGAGCATGGCGGACAGCACTTCCTCGGTATTGGCGCCCAGCAGCGGCGCCGGCTGCATCACCACCTGCGAGCCGCTCATGTGGAAGGGCGGCGAGACGAACTCGGTGGCGCCGCGCACCGGGTGTTCGACGCTGGTGATTGCCCTGCGGAAGCGCATGTGCGGATCCTCGAACAGCTCCTTGCTGTCCAGTACCGCACCACAGGGGGCGCCTGCCTTGCCGAGGATGTGGAAGATCTCGTACTTGGTGTGCGCCCGCGTCCAGGCGGCGACTTCCTGGTACAGCGCCTCGCGATTGTCGCCACGTACCCGCGGGTTCTCGAAGCGCGGGTCAACCGACAGGTCCGGACGGCCGATAGCGATGCAAAAGTTGTCGTACATGCGCGAGGTGGTGACCATCATGTACACCCAGTCGTTGGGACCACCGGGAGCGCAAGGATAGAGGTTGTACGGCTCCAGCCGGCCGGCGCTGTTGCCCCGCCGGGGAATCGGGTTACCCACCCGCTCCCGCCACGACAGCTGGGTGCGCATGAAGTTAGCGACCGCCTCCTGCATGGAGACCTCGACCATCTGACCCTCACCCGTGCGCTGACACTGGATGTACGCCGCCAGGATTTGCAGCGCCAGCGTCATGCCGGAGGCGGTGTCGCCCATGGTGGCGCCGGGGCGCATCGGCGGCCCGTCAGGCTCGCCCGTCACGGAGAAAGCGCCGCCCATGGCCTGCGCCACCATGTCGAACGACTTGTACGAGGCATAGGGGCCGGTGGTGCCGTAGCCCTTGATCGTGCCGTAGATGATGCGTGGGTTGGCCTCGCGCAGCACGTCATAGCCCAGCCCCAGCTTTTCCATCGTGCCGAGCGTGAAGTTCTCGGTGACGGCGTCGCACTGCTTGACCAGATCCAGGAACAGGCGCCGGCCCTCGGTGGTGCGCAGGTCCAGGGTCACGCTGCGCTTATTGGCGTTGAAGCTGAGAAAGTAGAGGGAGTCGCGCCCCGGCCCTTCGGTGCCGCGGCCGGGGTCGCCCACCCCCGGCTGCTCAACCTTGATCACATCGGCCCCTAGCCACGCCAGCATCTGCGTGCAGGACGTCCCCGCTTCGTACTGCGTCAGGTCCAGGATCCGCAGTCCCTCGAGCGCCGCCATCCCCATCTCCTTTGCCGCTGACCACACCGCCGCTGTTGAGCGCCATTCTAGCCGGATATGCTCCGATTGCGTATCACCGTCCGGAGGGACGGCGCAATGTCCGTACCGGCGGCGGTTGATCCGGCTCTGCCAGCATGTCCGCCACCATGGTGCGCAGGTGCGAGGGCAGCTCTTCGGGCGGCAGCCAGCGGTGCGCCTCATGCTCGGGGCTCAACCGGATCGCTCCCGGCAGCGTCGCACAGCGAAACGCCAGGAAGAGCAGCGGCGTCCCTGCCAGCGTGTACACGCCGCTCAGGCGTTGCACGTCCACCTCCCGGCCTAGCTCCTCCCGGCATTCGCGCCGGACACCCGTCATCGGGTCCTCACCCGGATGGACGGCGCCTCCGGGCGCCAGCCAGCCGCCGGAGTAGCGGGCGCGCAACATGAGGATGCGTCCCTCGGTATCGGGGATCAGTGCCACGCCAACGACGATCTGGCGCGGCGTGGCACGGTGAATCGCCCACTGCTTCCAGCGCCACGGCACCGGCGTATAGCGGATGCCCCACATCAGGGCATAGTGAGCGGCTGCACGCGGCGTCATGCCGGCCATGGTAGCAGGCGGCTACAGATGCTACGGCTCCTGCACGATCTCGAACTGCACCTCGAGTGTCACGCTGATCACCTGGTCACCGCCGGTGATCGGTGCTGCGGCAAAGGCGGCCGGAGCAGGGGACGGCGTCGCTGCCCGCGCAGTGGGTGCGGTGGCCGATGTCTCTGACACCTGCACCACCCCGCCCAGGCGGAAGCCCAGCCGCGCCGCGATCCGCTCCGCCTTTTGGCGGGCGTCGCGGGCGGCGGCATCGCGCGCCTGCTCGATCAGCGTATCGACGTTCTCAACCGCGAAGGAGATACCGCGCACCTCACCGGCCTCTTCCAGCGTGGCGACGGCATCGCTGACATCGCGGCCCAGGCGGGGGAAATCCCGCAGGCGGATGCTGAGGAAGTGTTGGGCGCGCCAGCCAACGAAGACAGCCGCCGGCTGGCTGCCGTCCGGCGCCCGTGGCGGTGTGCGGAACTCACGGGTGAGGCCGATGTCACTGGTGATGGTGTCCCGCTCGGCCACGCCGTTGGCGCGCATCCGGGCGGTGAGGGCAGCGATCAGACTCTCCACCCGGTCGAAGGCTTCGTCCGGCCGGTCGCGCAGCACCGTGGCGCCGATGGCGAGGACGGCCACATCCGGCGGTGCAGCGATCCGCCCCTGGCCAGTGACGCGCACCACGCGCGGCTGGGGTTGCTGCGCGGAGACCCCGCCGGCGAAACTGCCTGCCGCCACGAGCGCCAGCGCTACACCAACACCAAACCGCGATCGCAGCCTCATCCTCGTCTCCCTGTCAGCCTTTATGCTGTTCTTCACCGAGCGCCGTGTAGGTGGCCGAACCCACGATCTGCAGCCCGTCAAACATGCGGCCGCGCTCTCCCAGGCTGTTCGATGTCTCTACCAGCGTCTTCATGAACGCGCGGGTGTCGTCCGTATCAAGCTCATACATCGCCAGGTACTGGGCAACCTCCGGCTCGCGGCCGCGGGCCTGCAGGGCGGGGGCAGGCCCGGCCAGCCGCAGGCGCCGTGCGGAGATGATACCGGGCACCTCCGTCAGCAGGTCCGGCAGGTGTACCGTGTCGTACCAGGCGTTGAACTCATCCTCTCGTCCCGCCGGACAGTTGGTGTAAACCAGCAACGTTGCCTTAGACACCTCACCGCTCCTCTCGGTCATTCACCCGATACCGCCGCGCCGGCAGTCTACCCGCCGCCCACCCCTCCGGCAAGCAGAGGGTCAGTCTACAACTGCCAGCACCGGGACCAGCATCACCAGAACCGAGAGCCAGGGCAGCACCGCCGCCATCCCCACTCGGCCGAGGCCACCGCCCGCCCGCACCAGTACGAGACCGGCCAGTGGCAGCTGCGCCGCAACGAAGGCCAGGACGTCAATGGTCGAGACCGGCCCGTTGTACTGCTGCGGGTACACCCAGCGCCACAGCAGTACCCCCACCGCCAAGGTAAGCGCCGTCAGCAGCAGTGACTCACGGTTCGGCAAATGCAGCACCGCCAGCCCACCCAGCACCGGCACGACGGTGATCAGCACCACGGTCAACATCGTGCCATCCGGTTCGCCGAACTCGCCCCACAGCGCCGACGCCACACAGCCGAGCGTGGCCAGCAACAGGGCCGCACCCGCCCACAATGCCACTCGCCTCACTTGTGTGACCGGCAGGACGAGGCCAGCCAGCGCGGGCCCCGGCGCCAGCACCAGTAATGGATAGGGGTCTTCCAGCCGCCCGGTGGTCAGCATCCACAGAACGATGAATACGCCCGCCAGCCATAACACTCCCGCGGCCGCCAGCGGACCAAGCATCGCGGCGCTGAACACCGTCGCCGGTGGCGGCGGTACCGGCGCGCCGGCAACGACGGTCTCACTGCTGGTGAACGACGGTCGAGGGCCGGCGCCGTGGGGCGGGGCCGCCGCTGCAGGGGCAGCGATGGTCTCAGGGCTGGTTGACGGTGGAGGCGGCGGCAGGCGGCCCTCTCTGGCCGGCCGGTCCCAGGCAGACTGCGTACCACCGGCAGGAGCGGGAGCCACCGGTGCGGCCGGCCGGGCAGCGGCAACGGGCGCCGGTGATGGCGCTGAGCGCGCTGGCGGCACTTCCTCCGGCGCAGGCGCATGGGAGACGGTGGCCACCGTACGCAACGCCGCTGCTACTGCGCCCGCACTCTTTGGCCGGCGGGTGGGATCCTTGGCCAGGGCCTCATCGATTACGGCATACACCACCGGCGGCAGTCCCGGCCGCATCTCCCACAACGGAGGCGGCGGCTCGTACACGTGCTTGTGTAGCAGTTCAGCGGTCTGGCCGACAAACGGCGGCCGGCCGGCCAGCATCTGGTAGATCACCACGCCGAGCGAGTAGATGTCGCTGCTCTGCCCCACGGTCTGGCCACGGATTTGCTCGGGAGATGCAGACTCGGGAGACAGCATCACGATGCTCTTGGAGGTCAGCGCCGGGCCGTCCAGCACCCGCGCGATGCCAAGGTCCATCAGCACCGTCCGGCGGGACGAAGTGAGCATGACATTGGCGGCCTTGACGTCGCGGTGCACCAGGCCGGCGGCGTGGAGCGTGTCGAGTGCGGCGGCCAGCGGCGCGGCAACCGACAGTACTTCCGGTAGGTCCAGGCGCGCGCCGCCGGCCAGCCGTTGTTCCAGCGTGATCCCGTCCAGCAGCTCCATCACGAAGAACGGCCGGTCCGGCGTGTCGCCAACGTCGTAGACGGTGACAATGTGCTCATGGCGCAGGGATGCCAGCGCCTGCGCCTCCAGCACGAACCGGCGGCGCACGTCTGCATCTTCTGCCCAGTCGATGGACAACGCTTTCAGCGCCACCTCGCGCTTGAGCAGCGGATCCCAGCCACGAAACACAGTGGCGAAGCCGCCGCGGCCAAGGCGATCGCGCACTTCGTACCGTCCCAGCGTAGACATGGCGCACCTCCTTTGCCGGCGCTAGCGTACACCGCGCGGCTTACCCAGCCGCCAGCCCTGGGTCAGTTGCAGTGCCACCGCTGGATGGGCACGGCTGCGCGGTTTGTACGGCCGGGTACCAGCGCCTGCCGCCCGCCGCTCGCCGATCCATTTGCCGAGCTGCCACGCCCACAAGAAAGAGCCGGGCACGCCGGCCACCATCCCGGCCAGCATTCCAAGTCCCGACCCACTGGAGGCAGCGACCAGCAGGAGGAAGATCGGCCCGCCCAGCAGGATGCCCGCCCACAACCCGGCGCGTTCCCAGCGATACGCCGCTTTGTGCCCGCCCATGCAGGTGGGGCAACGAGGGACGGACACGGTACCACTACGCCACTCGATGCGGGTGCGGTAACCAGACCCCGTCAGCCCGGCAAAGCTGCGCTTGGCATCGGCATACATCAGCACCTCGGCGACGCTGCGCTGCTCGGCCGGACGGCGGTCGCAGTACCAGCAGGATGGAGAGTCCGGCGCGGGCGCCGGCTGGGTCATACCGGCCGGATCGCCGCAGGCACGACAAAACCGGCTACCCACCGGGTTCTCGGTGCCACAGCGGCCGCAGGTGGTTGCCACTTGCTGCGTCATCGCATTCCCTCCTTACACTGCTTTCCTGCCAGCAGGTTCAGGATGCAGCGTTAAGCAGTGGATCACCATCGACAACGGATGGCGGCACGATTGAAGGTGGCTCGCAATACTCTCAGCCGGCGCGCGGGCAGGTGCGCAGCCGGTAGCCCAGCCCGCGCTCCGTCTCCAGCAATCGCGGGACGTTGGGGTCGATCTCTATCTTGCGACGCAGGCCCCACACCAGGTGCGCCACTTCGTCCTGCGTGTGCATTGCCTCGTCGCCCCACACGCCGGTGATCAGTTCCTCATATGAGCACAGGACGGGGATACCGCCGTTGGCCTGATTGCGCTGTGCCATGTACCGGATCAGCTTGTGCTCCTGGGGCCGCAATCCCGTGATCTCCCCACGCAGCGCGCCTTCGATGCGATACAACCGAGCCTGGAGCCAGTCGTATTCCAGACAGGGCACCCGGGTGATCACAGAGACGGGTCGGGTCTTGGCTGGATCGCGAAAGGTGAGCATCCAGTACTGCACATCACCATTCTCACCCAGGGCGGCCAGGACACACACGGCGTCGCCGTCGCTGAGCGCCATGCGCCCTTGCACCTGCTCCATGCCGCCGTCCTTGCCACGGCGCAGGAAGGTACCGTTGACGCTGCCGTTATCGACCACCCACCAGCCACCACCGTCCCGCTCGACGTAGCAATGTGTTTGGCGGGTGACCAGGTGTTGCGGGTCCGGACCGAGGGCGATGTCGTTCGCCTCCGGCAACCGCCCGGCGGTGATGCGGTCACGGTCAAGCTGTACCGAGCTGATCGGTCCGTCGGGGCCGGATACATCCAGCCAGGGGTTCGGTTGCTGCATGGATACGCGCTCGCGCTATGCCTGCCAAAACGATGCAGAACGTGGAGAGTATACGGCAGCGCGGGCTTCCAGGGAGATGCTGGGAAACACAAAGGACCCCTCCCTTTGTCCGGGAGGGGTCGCATGCATGCGGAGGGTTGCTGTGGTTTAGGCGCCGGCGCGATGCGGCGTACCGCAGGTGGGGCAGAAGCGGGCGCCGTTACGAATCGTGCCACCGCAACTGGCGCAGAAGGTGCCGGAGTGGGTGGCCGGAGCCGCGACAGCCGGGGCCCGGTTCTTGCTGGTCAGCTTGCGGCCGGCGGCAGCCATGATGCCCAGTGCACCAGCAAAGAGGCTGATGGCACCGACCGGAATCACCATACTGTTGATGCCGCTGGCTTCGCCCTTCGGGGAGACGATGGCGCCGCCGTTACCAGGAGTCACTGGCGCCGGAGCGGCCGGAGCAGCCGGAGCCGGAGTGGCAGGCGCCGGGGCCGGCGTGGGGCTGGGCTTCACTTCCTTGCCGTTCGCAATCGCCTCACGCGCCAGCTGGATGAAGCGCTGCGCCTCGGCGTGATTCGGGAACAGCTGACGAACCTCCTCGAACTTGGCGATCGCCGGGGTGTACTTGCCGCTCCAGTACAGGTCGAGCCCCTCACGGAAGGCCCTGTCCACCGGGCCATCTTCGTTAGTGGTACCGGCCTGGCGCACGAACTCCATCACCGTATTGGACGCAACGGCGAAGCTGATGCCCGCCACCTGCTGGCTGCCGTTGGTCGCGACGAAGGTCGCCATGCCCACGACTTCACCCTTCATGTTCATCACGGGGCCGCCGGAGTTACCGCTCGTGAGGGCGTTCGTGATCTGTAGGATGGGTGAACCGTCTTTCGCCGTCTTGCGCGCTGAGACGCGGCCGTCGGTGAAGGTCGCCTCCAACGACGACTCTGACGCGAGCACGCGGGAGTTGGCCGCGCCGGGATAGCCCGCCGCCAGCAGCGTTTCCTGCAGCCGCACGTCGTCGGAATCGGCGAACTTCAGCACCGGCGCGTTACGGGTTTCCACCTTGAGCACGCTCACGTCTTTGCCTTCGCCCGCCGGTGCACCGTAGGTCTTGATCTCAAACGGCAGGTCCGTGCCGTTGGGCAACCGCACGAAGCTGATAGTCGAGAACGAGGTACGGACTGAGCCCTGACGGGCGTTGTTGATCAGGTTGCGCGCCTGTTCATTAGTCAGCGTGCGCGTGTCGATGCCATTGTCCTTAGCCAGCTCGATGACGAAGTCGAGGAAGGCGTCTTCTTCGCACGTGGCTGGGTCCTTCGAGTACTCGACCACGTGGGCATTGGTGGCGATATAGCCATTGGGATTGACGAAGAAGCCGGAACCCGCGCCGTAGGACAGTTCCTCATACACTTTGCCGGTCTTGACCCACCGGTAGTTGGCACGACAACCACTGAATACCCGCACCACAGCCGGCTTGGCCTGGGTAGCGATCCGCTCGCTGGTGTCGGCGCCGGGGGCCGCCTGACCAAAGGCTATGCCCGAGCCGGTGGCCAGCGCCATCCCCGCCACCACTGCGCCAAGTCCTACCGTCTTCAGCACCTTGTTCATGGTTGGCCTCCTTGTGGTCCCGGCGGCCCGCAGGCCGCGGCTGCCTTACATGCAGGAGTATGCCGGGACACCCAGAGGCCAACCATTGCGTGGAGATTGAAGGCGGATGTGACGGGATGTGAGAAGCATGACAGGCAGCAGTGCGGCCCGCCTCACCTGAAGCGGACCGCACCACCCAACAGCCCTGGGACGCAATCAGCCGGCGACGCGGTACAACTCGCGCGTGCCGGAATCGACCAGCCCCTGCCACGAGCCGAACCACTGCTGGAACTCAGCGTCATCGTACATCTCACGCTCCTGCGCCTCGGCCTCCGCCAGATGGGCGCTGTCACGATAGGTCTGCTCGATGACCACCGTGAACATCGGACCGGCGTAGTCGGTGAGAATCCGCACGTCGATGTCGAAGCGGGAAGCGAACTTCTCCTTCATCTCCGCGAACGCCGCGACCACGCTGTCGCCCTGACCGAACTTCGCCTTGAACACCAGCCGCTCAACGATCATCGCTGTTCCTCTCTTTCACCAGGTGCATCGCCATATCGCTCCGACCACCACCTACGGCAGCAGCCGGTAGAACCGAAACAGAGGAGACTCGACCGGCTCAACCTCTACCCGAGCGAAGCCGGCTTCCGCCGCCAGCCGGCGGACGGTCTCGGGCCGCAGCACCGTGCCCAGCGCCTCCGAGTTGTCCTCGGCCATGCTGGCCGGCAGGCACATCAGCGTGCTGATCGCGTACATAAACCTGTCCAGCTCATCGGTCTGGCCAAGAAACTGATCGTGCACACGCTCATCGACCACCAGCACGCTGCCGCCAGGCGCCAGGGCGCGACGCAAGGCATGCAACACATCCGTCGGACGGGACATGTCATGCAGCGCCTCGAAAATCGTGATCAGGTCATAACCCGCCGGATGCAGGCCGGCCGCATCACGCTGCTCAAAGCTGGTGCGGAACGCGACTCCGCTGTCAGCCGCATTCGTCTGTGCGAGCAGCACGGACTCCTCATCGCTGTCGAAGCCCTCAACCTGCACCTTGGGGTACGCACGCGCCATGGCGATGCTGGACCAGCCAGCGCCACAGCCGATGTCAGCGATGCGGGCGGGGGGGTCGGCCTGCAGCCGCGCATGCAGCTCGGGCATCGCCGGGAACCATGACGTTCCCAGTTCACTCAGGAACAATGGCCGGTTCGTGACAGCCTGTCCCTCGCGGGCGTCGGCGCCGTACGCGGACCACGGCACACCGCCGCCCGTGCGGTAGGCGCTGAGCAGCTCCGGCAACACCCCGGCCACGCTACCAACCAGACGCGCCAGACCGGCGAGGTAGCTGGTGCTATCCGGGTTGACCAGCACCTCGGCATGACCGCCTGGCAGCCGGAACCGGCGCTCCTCCGCAGAGAGGCCAGCATCCTCGACAGTCACGACACCAGCGCTGGCCTGCTGCTCCAGCCACTCACGGGCGTAGCGGCGATCAATGCCCGCCCGCCGGCCAAGTTCGGCGGGTGTGATGCGGTCTCCGGCGCTGAGAGCGCGATACAGCCCCAACCGTTCGCCGAGATAGACATTCAACATCTCGGCCGTGCGCTGCGCCGATTCAAAGAGATGTCCGGCCAGTGCATCCCGGCGGGCGCCTTCTTCCTCGCTGATAGCCGGCTGTGCAGTGATCATCCGTCCCGTCCTCTCTCCTGCCTCGCTGAATACCGACAGGGGTAGTACAGCGCGTCCGAGCAGCGCTGGAATCGGAAGGAGTTCCCGACTTGAGCGGAGGAAATGGCGTGCGGGCTCTGGGAAGGAGTACCTATCCCAGCCCATGCCGGATGGCGAACGTGGCTGCTGCGACACGGTTATCACAGCCGGTCTTGGTGAAGATACTGGTGAGGTGGTTGGCGACGGTCTTCTCGCTCAGATACAGGGCCCGCGCGATACGGCGGTTGCTGAGGCCGCCCACCACCAGCCGCAGCACCTCCGCCTCACGTTCGGAGAGACCGCACGGTAGTGCGGGCCGGCGGGCGACCGGCAGCTGTCGCCGAAGCTCTGCCGCCTCGCGCGCCATGCCGGTGCGCTCGAAGATGGCGAGCGCCTCCTGCTCCAGACGCTCGGCGCCGGGCCGTCCGCGGCGGCGTTCGTACGCGGCTCGACGAACTAGCGTTCGCCCCAATTCTGGCAGCAGCCCTTGTGATCGGGCATGGGTCTCGCCCCTGACCAGGTACTCGTGTGCGGCGTCGAGATCACCGAGCAGCAATGCGACGCCGGCCAGGGTATATGTCACCGTCATCCAGGGCAGGTAGCCATCGAACGGCTGGATGTACGGCAGGATACGGGCAGCGAGGGCCGGATCCCCGAGTAGGATCGCCAGCTCGCCGAGGGCGGTGGCGCCCTCCATCACCTGCATCGCGCCCGGCACGAAGCCGGCGATCAGCGTCTCCAGCTCACTGACTAACGCCCGCGCTTCGGAGTGCCTGCCAAGCCGGGTGTACATCTGGGCAAGGGGCCCCAGAAACCACACCTCCGCGCCGGATGCCAGCTCACGTAGGATAGCGACGCCTTCCTCAAGTGCCGCCAGCGCCGCCGCATCATCACCGCGCTCGAACCAGAGCATGCTGGCGGTGACAAGGTAGAACGAGCGCGGCTCAGGGCTGTCCAGGTGCTGAACATGCTGCTGCGCCTCGCCTAGCAACCGCTCCGCCTCGTCAAACGCGCCGAGGAGAACCGCACACTGAGCCAGCCAGGAGTGAATATGGCGCATCTCGAATGGATCGCGCGTCCGGCGAGCGTGGTCCAGCCGCCGGAGTGTGTAGGCCTGCGACGCGCGGACATCGGCACGCCAGCTCGACGCCACTGCCAGCGCGGCGCAACACTCCGCCGCCTCAACAGCATCGCCCGCGGTTTCAGCCATCGCCAGAGCGGAGCGCACCAACGCCAATCCCGCGTCCATCTCACCACGTCGCAGGCGCAAATTCCCGGCAATTCGTGCAGCAGGCGCTTCGAGCTTCGGATCCCCCAGAGTGCGAGCGAGTGTCAGGGCCAGCTCTGCGCCGGCCTGGCCCTGCTCGGCCTGGTGCATCCCCAGTGCCAGCAGCCCGGCGCGGTCGACCAGCACCCGGCAGCGTTGGGCCGGCGCGCCATCGCGGAGGAGGTGCAGCGCACGGTCGAACGCCTCCAGGGCGGTGACATGTTGCTCCGCGCGCCAAGCGGCCCGCCCTGCCTCTGCCGCCGCCAGCGCTGCCTGCTCATACCCGGCATTTTGCTCTTCCCAGGCACTCGCGGCACGGTACGCTGCCGCCGCGCGGTCGTAATGCCCGGCCAGCATCAGCGCTTCGCCTTGACCGGTGAGCAGCCGGCCCCGCCGTGGATGATCTGTGCCACCCCAGCTGAGCGCGTTCGCGAACTGAGCTTCCGCCTCGCCGCCGGCGAAGGCTGCCAGCGCGGCCCGACCCGCTGCTTCGGCATGGAACACCGCCCGCTCGACCCCAGCGGCGCCCGCACGGGCATAATGAAAGGCGAGGTCCGCTGACCGGCGGGGACTGGGGTCACTGTGAGCCTCGATCGCGGCGCCGATGGCAGCATGCAGCCGCACCCGCGCCGTGGTGGGGATTTCGGCATACAGCGCCTCGCGCACACGATCGTGCTCGAACCGGAACCGGCCGGGCGCCTCCTCTCGCAGCAGCCGAGCGCGAATCGCCATGTGCAGTGATGCGTCTGCCGGCTCCGGCGCAATGCTTGCCACGGTGGCCAGCACATTCAGATCAAAGGACCGGCCCATCACTGCGGCGGCGTGCAGTAGATCCGCCAGTTCGGCGGGCAGCCGGGCCAAGCGCTGGCGCACGGCAGCGGCAATGGTAGGCGGCAGCGACAAACCCGCACCAGCGGGCGCCGTCAACTGCCACTCCCCGTCAACCATCGCCGCCTCGCCGGACTCCACCCACCCGCGCAGCAACTCCTCGGTGAAGAACGGATTGCCCTCTCCCTGGGCGAACAGTGTCGCCGAGAGCGAGTCGCCGGGGCGTGCGCCCAGCAGCCCTTGGGAGAGTGCGGCGATTGAGGCGGCGTCCAGCGGCCCCACCGCGACCGACGTCAGGACACGCTGCCGCACCAGTTCGGCAAACGTCCGCTCAAAGGATGGGTTCTCGGCAGCGTCGCCATCGCGATAGGCGCCTGCCACCAGCATGGCGGTTCGCTGTCCGCGCCTGAGCAGGAAGCACAGCAGGTCCAGCGTGGCGGCGTCGGCCCAGTGCAAGTCGTCCAGAACCAGCAGCACCGGCGCCGGGCCGGCGATGGCGGACAAGAAGACGCCGACGGCATCGAACAGCCGCAGCCGGGATTGCTCTGGTGGCAACGCATACGCCGGGGCAAGGTCACCCAGCCGCCAGGTCAACTCCGGCAGGATGGCAGCGAGAATCGCGGCGTCGGGACCGGCCACGTCGCGGAGCTGCTCGACCGGAGCGCGCCGGACATGGCTGCCCAGTGCCTCCAAAAACGGCAGATAAGGCGGCATGCCCTCGGCCGCCGAGGCGCCGCCGCGCAGCACCGTCCAGCTACGGGCGGAAGCTCGCCGTACCGCTTCCTCTAAGAGCCGGCTCTTGCCGATGCCGGGATCTCCCGCAAACAGCAACGCGCCCGCGCGCCCCGCAGCAGCGCGGTCCAACGCCGCATCCAGCAGGCCAAGCTCCCGCTGCCGGCCGGGGAGGACGTCCTCTGCCATCGTTGCGTCTGTTCCCCTTCGCCACTTCCCCTGGCATCCGCATCATACGCAATGCGATGGTCCAATGGAGCATATCGCTACCTACACGGACCACGTTTCCTGCCGCCAGGCCATATCCCAAAACAGGTACTCGTAGCGGGAACTGATGAGAAAGATGGATTCCAGGCGCGCCTGCTCATCGGTGGGCAGCGTAGCGGCATGGTGGTCCAGCCGTTCGCGCAGCCAGGCGCCGGCCTGCTCGAACTCGGGCGCAGCGTAGGCGGCAACCCAATCAGCGTACGGGTGCTCCGGGCCGGGCAGACCGCCGAGCGTTTGCTCGAAATGCTTCCCCACTTCGCTGTAGATCCAGGCGCAAGGCAGGATGGAGGTGATCAGCGCGGCCAGACTGTCTGTAGCGGCAATGTGGAGCAGATGGCGGGTATAGGCGTAGTTGGTGGGTGACATCGGCAGGCAGCGCATCGCCAGCGGGCTCAGCCCAAAGGCTGCGCCGTAACGCTCGTGCAGCGCCTGTTCTACCGCCAAGGTGTTCTGTAGTAGTTCGCCAAACCGTCGCATCTCCGCCGGGTCCGCCGTCTTCGTCACCGCAAAGGCAAACGTCTTGGTCAACTCGTCGAGGAAGCGGGCATCCTGTGTGATGTAGAACCGGAACACCTCGCGTGACAACGAGCCGTCACCCAGTGCCCGCACGAACGGATGCGCCAGCTGCGCCTGCCAGATGGGGAGCGCGGCAGCCCGCAGCCGCTCGCAAAAGACGGTGCTGATAGCGGTCATCCGCGCTACCTCCCGCGGCTCACTTAGGCAGATAGTCGTTGCTGAACATCGCCTTGTAGTCGAGGTCACCCTTGACCGGTTTGCCTTCTCCGTCAACAAGCTTCCCCGAGGTAATCATGAACTTGGGGTAGTCGGTCCACACTTGCAGGCTTTGCTCACCCCAGCGTGCCACACCTTCCTTGTACTTGGGCGCCAGGAAGCGGGCCGATTCCTTCACCAGTGCGGCATCGGGAAACGTGCCGGGTGGGTTCGCGGCGATCAGCGTGTCGGCGGCGTCGTCCGGATTGGCGATGGCATGGTCGTACCCGCGGGCCGTGGCTTTCATAAACTTGCGCGCCACATCCGCTCGATCCTTGAGGAACTTCTCGTTAGATATGATCACCGGGGTGTAGTAGTCCGGCACACAGTAGCGGGTGGGTGACATCGCGTTGAGGGCGACATTCTGGCGCGAGGCAACTAGCCCCTCCCAGCCCATGAAGATCCAGACAAAGTCCGCCTGCTTGGCTTGCAGCGCCTCGAAGCCGAAGGTATTGGCAGTCACCGACTCGAACTTCCCCTGGCCGCCGTCGCACTGAATCATCGCCGAGATCACCGGCTCCTCGAACGGCATGCCGAACCCGGCATAGCGTTTGCCGCTCAGTTGCGCGGGCCGCTCGATGCCGGAGCTCTTGAGCGCCACCAGTGCCGATGAGTTCTTCTGGATCACCGCCGCCACGGACACCACCGGCCGCTTGGCGGCGCGTGCCATGGCGACCGCCTCTTCAAAGGAGAAGCCGAAGTCAGCCTTACCCGCCGCTACCTGCACATCCGGCGTTGCACCTTCGGCATACGGCAGGATGGTTACGTCAAGCCCCTCGGCCTCGTACCAGCCCTTTTGCTTAGCCACAAACACGCCGGTGTGATTGGTGTTGGGCAGCCAGTCCAGGGCAATCGTGACTTTGGTCTTGCCGCCGCCACTGCTGTTGTCATCACCACAGGCAGTCAGCAATAGCAGCGGTAGCAGCGCGGCCAGAACCAGGCGGGAGCTACGCATCGGGCTTCTCCTTGCGGTTATGTCGATGACTCCGGAGCATGGTGATCGCCTGCGGTTCGCGCCCACGGGATGAGCAACCGTTCGAGGAGAACGGCCAGCCCATACAGCGCCAGGCTGAGACCGGCGGTGACGCCGATCATGGCAAACACCAGGTCAGTACGGTACGAGTTCTTTGCCGTTTGCAGCAGGATGCCGAGCCCGCGCGAAGCGCCGACGTATTCGCCGAACACAGCGCCGATCACGCTGTAGGTGATGGCGATCTTGGCGCCGGTGAAGAAAGCCGGCAGTGCGACCGGCACGCGCACCAGCACAAACCGTTGCCAGCGCGATGCGCCAAAAGTGCGGTACAGCCGCGTCAGGTCCGGCTCGGTTGACGCCAGGCCGTGCGCCGCCGCAACCACCATCGGGAAGAAGCACACCAGCGCCACCACCAGCACCTTGGGCAGCGTGCCATAGCCGAACCACAGCACCAGCAGCGGCGCAATGGCGATGATCGGCACCGTCTGAGAAACGATCAGCAGCGGGAACAGCGCCCGCCGCGCCGGCAGAAAGAAGTCAATCGCCGCTGCGCAGATCACGGCCACCACCACCGCCAGCACAAAGCCGGCTGCGGTCTCCAGCATCGTTTGGCGGGCGTGGTACCACAGCACTTCGCGCGCATCGATACTGGCGCGCAGCACACGCCATGGACCGGGCAGGATCGTGGGGGAGACCGCTGTAGCTCGGACGTAGCCTTCCCAGGCCACCAGCAGCACCGTGGTCAGCAGCGCCGGGGGCAGCAGCCGGCGGACAGCGGCGCTCATCGCGGTCCTCCCGGCCGGTCTTCGCCAGCGCCGAGTGCATCCAGCAGGTGCAGCTTGAGCCGGCCGAACTCCGGAGTGGCAGTGACGCCACGGCCACGCGGCCGGGCAAACGGTGACACCAGCCGTTCGACGATCCGCCCCGGCCGGGCGGACAGCACCAGCACCTCATCCGCCAGCAGCAGCGCCTCTTCAACATCGTGGGTAACGAGCAGTCCGGCGCGGTTCAACCGCGGCCAGGTGTCCAGCAGCCAGTCCTGCATCTGGGCACGGGTGAGGGCATCGAGCGCGCCGAACGGCTCATCGAGCAGGATCAGGTCGCCACCGGCCAGCACCGTCCGCGCCAGCGCCACCCGCTGCCGCATGCCGCCGGACAGCTCATGCGGGCGGGCACGCTCGAATCCTGCCAGCCCGAACTCGGCGAACAACACCGCGGCCCGCCGCCGCGCCTCGCGCTTCGCCACACCCTGCACCTCGAGCGCGACGGTGGCATTGCCGAGCGCATCGCGCCATGGGTGAAGCAGGTCCCGCTGGGGCATGAATCCAGACCGGCCCAGCCGGGCGGTATTGCCGTTGAGGCGGACGGCGCCGGCATCCGGCTCCTCCAGCCCCGCGATCAGGTTGAGCAACGTGCTCTTGCCCGAGCCGGAAGGACCCGCCAGGGCGATGAAGCCGCCCCGCTCCAGGGTCAGCGTGACCGACTCCAGCACCGCCAGCCGCCGGCGACCGAGGCGATAGCCATGGGAAACCGCATCCACCTGGAGGAGTGGAACATCCTGCGCCACAGGCGCATCACTGCGTGTGGGTTGTACGAGCGTCACGATCTGCTGCCGAACGCGCGGGGCAACGAAAAGCCACCGTCCGGGGTGGATCGGTGGTTCGTACGGCGGCGCTGGCCTTTGGTCCCTGCGCCGGCATTACCCGGGTCAGGTTCAAACGGTCGGCGGCGTACGGCCACCCTCTCAGCCCGGCTTCCCGAGCTCCCGTGTCAATCTTTGGTTGTCGTCACGACGTTACGCCGTCGGAGCAGCGCCGTCAAGGAGCGCCGGAGCGATTGGACGGCGCAGCAGATAGACCATCGGCAACAGCAGCAGCGCCCCAACCAGATACGCCCCCAGCACATCCGTGGGCCAGTGCGCCCCGAGCACCACGCGGCCGGTACCCATGAGCACGATCCAGCCCAGGCAGAGCGCCTGGCCGGTCCGGCGTAGGACCACCGGCAGCCGGGTGCGTTCCAGCGCGAAGAACAGGAAACCGAACACCAGTGTCGCTCCCAACGTATGACCGGAGGGGAAGCTGTAACTGCTGATCTCCTGCCAGACATCGACGGTGCCGGCAGCCGGTCGCGCTCGCTCGACCAGCAGCTTGATCAGCGATCCGGCGTCCTGCAAGGTAGCGGTGAAGGCCAGCCACACCGCCATCCGTGTGCTTCCGGCTAGCAGCAGCAGCAGCGCAAGCACGGCCACCAACCCCACCCATGGCAGCCCGTGACCGGCCACGGCCAGCAGAGCAGAGGCGTCGCGCAGCCATGGCACGCCTGCTTCCTGCAGTGACCGCATCAACGCGATCTCCCAGTGCGCGCCGTCCACGCGCCAGGCATACACCGTCAGCACCAGCAACAGCACCGCCAGCACCGCGCCGAGGGCGGTGTATCGCCAGCGGCGGGAGGTCCATCCACTCATAGCGCTATCGTACTGAGCGGATCGCGACGGTGCTATCCCAGGTGTGTCACACACCAGGGTGCGGGGCCGCCGCCGTGCCCGGCACGGTCATGGCGCTGGAGGCGCCCTCGCTGGGAGGATACGCGATGGCGCTGGGAGCAGCAGCGGGACGGCGGGCGATCCACCGGCGCAGGCCGCTACGCTCGTACAGCCGCCATGGCGCCTTCTGCATGGTCGCATCGACCGTGGCGCGCAGCAGTAAACGGTTCGCGCGCACCGGCCGCGCCGCCAGATAGGCGAAGCCACCGAACCCCGGCACTGCCCCGATCAGCATCACTGCGGGTGAGTGCAGGCGCAGCGCCCCGAGCCACGCCCGCCGGTCGCAACGCCGCACCAGCAGCCGTGCCGTTGCCACCGTGAGCGCCCCCATCGTCCAGCCGGCCCGGGCGATACTACCGAACGGGAAGCGCAGCACGATGCTGATCGCCAGGTGGGCGCCAAGGTGGGGCAGCACCGCCTGAAACTCCGGCGTCGCCATCTGTGCCCGCATCCCCGCCGCCTCTGCAGGGCTGACGCGGCCCTCGAACTGCCACACGTCCACGGTCTGCGCCAGCCATGCCTGGGCCCGCTCGCGGCCGCCCGCCAGCCGTGCCCGCCACGACCGCACCGCAACGGCGACGCCGGCGGCGCGGAGCAGCCGTCCCCACAGCCGGGGCTCACCCCGCTGCCAGCCCGTTTGCGCCTGCTCCGCCAGCGTCAGCGTCTCCAGCAGCTCGGCGTGGGCGGCGGGGCCGAGCGCCGTTCGCAGTGCTTCGTCGTTCGCCGCAACGTACGCATAGGTGATGTCAAAGAAGACGTCATCGAACATCGGCGCCGCGCCTCGCCGCAGCGCCCGCCGCCACGTCCGCCACGATGCCACAGGCGCCACGAGGCCAGATTCCAGGTCGACGATCAGGTACCGGCCGTCCGCCGTCTCCAGCACGTTATCTACGGCGCGGGGCTGGCGCGGGTCGATCTGCCAGGTAGGCAGCCCGGCCTGTTCGAAGCGGTCGCGCAGGCCGCGCAGCCACGCGCGGGCCACGGCACGGTCTTGCGGTGCGTGGCCGTGGATCCGCTCGCTCACCACACCGTAACCATCACCGCGCCGCTCGATGGCCACCACCCGCGCCACCCGTTCATCGCCGTACCAAAAGCGGGTGAGCAGCGCCGCCAGGTTGCGCCGGTGGCGTGCTGCCTCCAGCGCAGTGCGATTACGGAGATACGGAAACTCCGCCTGGAAGGCCAGCCAGTACAGCAGGCGCGGCAGCAGCCCCGGCGCGTACACCTTCGTGACCGTCACGGCGTCGAACTCGACTAGGCTGGTGAGCGCGTGAGCATGGGGACGGGACTCATCATGCACCGGGACTGCAGCCCGCACCAGGGGCAGCCGCCCCCAGGCGGCATCGGCGCGCCGGTAGACAGCGGCAATGCAGACTAGCAGCAACCCGCCAAGCGCGTATGCGCCCAGCACGTCGGTAGGGTAGTGCGCGCCGTACCAGACCCGGCCGAATCCAGAGATGAAGATCATCGCCACGCAGCCTGCGCGCACCGCCAGCCGCAGCGGCCGGTTGGCGATGCGGCCGGAGATGACCAGCAGCAGGCCGTACAGCAGCACCGCGCCCAGCACATGGCCGCTGGGGAAGGAGGAGGCCCGCACCTGTGTGATCGCCCGCTCAAACTCCAGCGCATTGGGCCTGGCACGGCCGACGACATGCTCGCCGATCATCTCGTTGATCACCCCGCCGGCCGGCAGCACGAGCGCCGCTCCTGCCGGAATCCACCAGCGTAGGAGCAGCAGGCCGGCCAGCATCAGTACCCAAGCGCCGATGGCGCCGGTGGAACTGGTGAGCATGTCCACGGGCCGGATCACCGGTTCCAGCAACGGATGCTCGATGCCTTGCACTGCGCGGAGCAGCGACGCGTCGAACACGGCGCGCTCATGCAGCAGGCCATCGAGCGTCAGTAGCGCGAACAGCGATGCCAGAAGCAACGCGATGGTTCGCGCCCGCGGGCGCACGGCCGCCGTCAGTGGGCGGATAGTCGAACGGGATAGTGCGAGTGTCATCGCGGCGCTCCTTGCCGGGTACCGGCCTCACGCCGGTGGCGTGCTGCCGGTTCCTACGGATCCAGAATGCCGCCGGCCCACCGGCCGGACGCCGCACCATGCGCCGGTTCTGCGAGGTCATCGGTCCACGCCCGCTAGTCCCGGCCGCCGGTCTTCCGGCCATTGCCGCACTAGCACGAAAGACCGGGCAGCGCCGGCTCCGGCGTGGCCATCCCTTCCCCGACACCGCGCCCTGCCATACGCTGTCAACCTGACGTCTTATGGGAGCGCCGCGTATGACCGGCAGCACCGACCGTGTCACACCCGCGCGCCGCCAGTATTTGGACCTCAAGCGCCGCCACCCCGGCGCGCTACTACTGTTCCGGATGGGTGACTTTTATGAGTTGTTCGATGACGACGCCGTCATCGCCGCACGCGACCTGCATATCACCCTCACCGCGCGTGAGTTCGGCAAGGGCAACCGCGTGCCGATGGCGGGAGTCCCGCATCACGCGCTGGCTTCCTACCTGCGGCGGCTGCTGGCCAAGGGACACCGGGTCGCCATCGGCGAGCAACTGTCGGAGGCGGGGCGCGGGCTGGTGGAGCGCGACGTCGTGCGGGTGCTGTCGCCCGGCACCGTCACCGACCCGGGGCTGCTATCCGCGCGGGAGAACTCGTATCTGGTCGCGCTGCATCAACTGCGCGGCGCAATCGGGCTCGCCTACGTGGACCTCTCCACCGGCGAGTTTGCGGTCACCCAGTTTGACGAGGACGATCGCGCCGGGTTGGAGGCGGAGCTG
Source organism: Chloroflexota bacterium (assembly GCA_963170165.1). GTDB lineage: Bacteria > Chloroflexota > Dehalococcoidia > CAUJGQ01 > CAUJGQ01 > CAUJGQ01. Next base: position 21,552 of record CAUJGQ010000014.1, read on the forward strand.
ACGCGACTGGCACCGGCCGAGGTGCTGGTTGCCGCCGGCGGCGCCCGGCAACCAGCAGCCGGCAGCGCACCCCAGCACGGAGATGCGCGGCCGCTGCCCTCGTCGCTCGATGCACCTGTCACCCACGGTCCGGCCCGCTGGTTTCAGCACGCCGCTGCCCGAGAACGGCTGCTGCGCCATTTCGAAGCGCTCACACTGGAGCCCTATGGCTGTGAACAAATCGTGGCTGCGACCGCGGCCGCTGGCGCGATCCTCGCGTATGTCGATGGGACGAACGCGGCATTGCTGCCGCTGATCCGGGGACTGACGGCGTATACCCCAGCCGCCTTCGTGGCGCTGGACCCACACACCCGCCGCAACCTGGAACTGATCCGCGCCGCCCGCTCCGGTGAACGGGCGGGCTCGCTGCTGTCAGCTCTGGATGTGACCAAGACGGCCATGGGCGGCCGGTTGCTGCGCCGGTGGCTTGCCCGACCGCTGCGTGACCTGACGGCCATCAACGCCCGGCTCGATGGCGTCGATGCGCTGGTGCGTGATCCGGCCACGCGCGCCACGGTGCGGGCGGCACTGGAACGCACGGGCGACCTGGAGCGGATGGCGGGCCGGACGCGACAGGGTAGTGCGGTACCGCGGGACCTGCTCGCCTTGGCTGCCGGACTGCGCGCCGCCACCTCCACCCGGTCGCTGCTCACCGCCCCCGCCCTCTCGCACCTGGCGCACGCCATCAACCCCCTGCCGGATGTGGCCGCACACATCGAACGGGCGATCGGTGGAGTTGACGGGCAGGTCATTCTGCCGGGGTACGATGCAGAATTGGACGGCCTGCGCGCCGCGGTGACAGGGGCACAGGATACGCTGCTGGAGGTAGAGCGGCGCGAGCGCGGGCGCACCGGTGTCCGCTCGCTGAAGGTCGGCTACAACAAGGTGTTCGGCTACTACCTGGAGCTGAGCCGCGCGCAGGCCAAGCACGCACCTGCGGACTATGTCCGCCGCCAGACGCTCGCCAACGCCGAGCGATTCGTTACGCCGGATCTGAAGGAGTGGGAGGCGCGCATTCTCCGCGCCGAAGAACAGATCGCCGCCCGTGAGCAGACCGTCTTCCAGGAGGTGCGCGATCGGGCTGCCACCGGGATCGATGCGCTGCTGGCCACTGCCGCCGCGCTGGCAGAGCTGGACGTGCTGGCGGCGTTCGCAGAGGTGGCGGCCACCCGTGCCTATGTGCGACCGGTGGTCGATGGCTCCGGCGGCCTGCAGATCACGGCCGGCCGCCATCCGGTGGTCGAGCAGTCGCTAGAAGCTGGTGCCTTCATCGCCAACGATGCGCACCTGTCCGAGGACCGCGGCCGGTTGCTGCTCATTACCGGCCCGAACATGGCGGGCAAATCGACGTATCTGCGCCAGACGGCACTTATTGTGCTGATGGCACAGGCCGGGAGCTTCGTACCGGCGGCGTCGGCACGCATCGGCGTGGTGGACCGCATCTTCACCCGGGCGGGCGCGCAGGACGATCTGGCCGCCGGCGCCAGCACGTTTCTGGTGGAGATGGTGGAGACAGCGGCCATTCTGCGCCACGCTACCCGCGCTTCGTTGCTGGTGTTCGATGAGATCGGTCGCGGCACCAGCACGTACGACGGGCTGGCGATCGCGCGGGCGGTGGTGGAGGACGTGCACAACCGCATCGGCGCACGCACGCTGTTCGCCACCCACTTCCACGAACTCACCGACCTTGCGGACCGCCTACCACAGGTCAGCAACCATCACATCACCGTCAGTGATGAGCAGGGGCAGGTCGTCTTCCTGCGGCGGCTGGCGCCGGGGCGCGCCGCCCGCAGTTATGGCATCCACGTTGCGCGGCTGGCAGGGCTGCCTGCGCATGTCACGGCCCGCGCCCAGGAACTGCTGGCAAGTCTGGAAGCGGCCGTTGTCCCTGCAGGACGCGCAATCGCCGAGCCGGTCCCCAACTATGGCAGCGACCGTCCCTCCTCACCGCGGGCACTGGGCGCCTGCCCGGCCTGTACGGCAGCGCGTGACGCGGCCGTTGCCGCCCGGCTGGCGGCGGTGTCGCTGGCAGCCACGACGCCGATGCAGGCGATCAATCTGTTGCACGACCTCCAGTCGCTGTTAGGCAGTGCCGTGGTGTGCTCCTGTCTGGCCGCCCGTCCGCGGCTGGCGCTGCTGGAAACAGCGCCAGCCGTTCGGCGCAGCGCAGGCCCGCCATCATGAAGGCGCCACCCATCCGCCTGCTGCCGCATCACGTGGCCGAGCAGATCGCGGCCGGTGAGGTGATCGACCGGCCGGCCGCGGCGGTCAAAGAACTGATCGAAAACGCGCTCGACGCCGGCGGCCGTCGCATCCGCGTCGAGGTGCGCGGCGGCGGGCTAGAGCTACTGCGGGTAGCGGATGACGGTCACGGTATCGCGTCCGAGCAACTCACACTGGCCTTTGCCCGGCATGCCACCAGCAAGATTGCCCAGATTGAAGATCTCCAGCGGCTGGAAACGCTCGGATTCCGCGGCGAAGCGCTGCCCAGTATCGCCGCCATCAGCGAGGTGACGTTGGTGAGCGCCACGGCGGCAGACAGGCCCGGCGCCGCCATCACCATCCGCTACGGCGAAGTAATGCAGCAGGGAACGCGG
>CAUJGQ010000015.1 GCA_963170165.1 Chloroflexota bacterium
ACGAGGGAACTGACGCGGCGATTCGCAACTTTGCCGAGCGGTGGGGTCCGCTCGGGCTCTGCCCGCACGGTCTTCCGCCACGCCACGCCGGACCGTCTCCGATGAACAGCAACTGGTGGTGCGGTTTTGACGATGAGGACAAGTTGGCCGAGGAGAGCGTAAGAGATTGGCACCGCTGGAGCCGCCGCGCGGCCGCTATCTTGTCGATCGGGTACGCGCTGATGAACGGGCAATCCGGGTCGGAATCTGACTGGGAGCATGCAGTCTTCGGCGGGCAGATTTTGCTTGTTGGGACCGCGGAGGAGGTGCTCCGTTGGGCCCAGCGCGATCTTGATGAAGGCACGCCCGGGAGGAGGGGCCGCATTATTCTTGCCGATCTCCTGAAAGACTGGCTGGAAGCGATGGCTGTCAAACTCGATGTGACGTGGAAGGGTGGGCGGCCGGGTTTGGTCTTCTCTACCCTTACAACCGGCGGGGCGGTGGGACTCCAGTTGGCGACGTCGCTTGCCAGGGTGGATAGGATCGCTACGTGCGCAGACTGCGGCGATCTGTTCACGGTCGAGCGCCGCGGCGGCAACGGCACAAGACGCTACTGTGGCGGCTGTGGAACCCAAGCGGCACGTCGCCAGGCCAGCCGCGACTATTACGCGCGAAAGCGGCAGGCACAGCGCGCCGGTCAACAGGTGAAGCCGGAATCGGCTGGCGATGATGACCGGGATGCCACGTCCTGAGGGTCTGCAGTGGCGCCCCTTCACGAGGTGTGAGTCTCATCCCCAGTTCTACCCCAACGCATACCCCAACCGGCATGCACAACAGTGGTCTGAGGTGAACAATCAACACCTCGCCTGGCCACTTGTGAATCTGCGATGTACGGCAGCAGACACCAGTGACCGACCCGCTGCGCGACTGGAAATCGCGTAGGGGGGCAACCTCCTCGAGAGTTCGAATCTCTCCCTCTCCGCCATGTTGCATCTGGTTTCCCAGCACTGGAGCGGGCACGGCGCCCGCTCTTCGTGTTCCTCCCCCTACGCGTACCCCGACGTGGAACGGCACGGACCAACGCGTGTAGCAACCCGGCTCGCCGGTGACGCTGGCCACCTGCTCCGGCGGGGTGACGGCTGATCGCCACCGGGAACGCGGTTGGCCGCCAGCGTGACAGGCCGTCCTCCGTCGTTGCGTACTTGGCGACTAACAGGTTGCGCGCCCGTTCGTGTTCGGCGCTGTCGAAAGGCACCGCCCGCGCCTCACCCGCGAAGCGTTTATCGCGAATCCGGACACGCACCGTGGGCTGTGCCTGGGCGTTCCGCACCCAGCCGCTCGCCCCCGGCGACCGTCGGGTTCCGTCGTTCATCAGGTAGCTCGTGTTGCCGGCCGCCGCGAACCAGATCTTGATCTCGTGCAGTTGCCCGGTCTGGCCGCCGATTGTTGTCAGATAGCAGTACTGTTCGGCGCCCAGGCACGCTTCCGCTGAACTCACCGCGTTGACTCCTTCGCACACTTGTCATTATCAATGTGTTCGAGGCGGCTCTGGGCTGTACCGCTCCTCGTGCCACGTGGCTCGTCTACCAGTCCCAGCTGCCGGCTCGGGTGACCGTGGGCGCTCGTGCAGCAAGAGGAGGAGCGCGCGGGCGCGTATGGAGCTATGGCCGGCCGTCGTGGCAAACGGCGGCGCCGGGCGCCGTGGCGGGCGGTCAGGTGTCAACCGGCGGCGCTCTGCGTCCTGCGGCGGTTGCACGGGCACCGGCCGAAGATGAAGCCCACCGAGTCAATGCCCGCCCCGATCACTGCCCTCTTAGGCGGCCGGTCGCCGCCATCGGCCCAGTCGTGCCGCCTGACAATCCCCTGAAAACGGCCCAGAACGGCCGGCGGCTGTATCCCCGGCGACAGGGCCGGTCGCCACGCCCTCGTAGGGTTGGTCCATCAGCAAGTGAGCAGCACCGAGGGAGGCACACCATGACCATCCGCTTCAGCAGCAACAGCATCGACGCCGCCGGGGATGACGTACAGGGCTACGTGGACCTGGGCTCGCTGTCCGTCTTCCTGGGCGTGGGCAGTGCCATCGGCTACTTCGGCGTGAAGACGGCCACACAGGGCGACGGCCAGGCGGCCTGGCTGGGCCAGCAGGCGCTCACCACCGCCCAGAACGGCAAGGCCATTCTCAACTCCGGCCGCCCCCAGTAGCACACGCTGGGGCGGCCCGCCCGCCCCGGTACCCGCGACGCATGGCCGGGGCGGCAGAATGCCGGTGCAGCAGCGACACCGGTGCCTGCCGCCAGACCAATTGCTCGCCCCGCGCCGAACGCGCCTGGCCGGCGTCGTGTCCGCGCAAGTGAGCGAGTCCTGGATGCTCACCCGGCACTCACTACGCACGTCCTGTCCACAGTGTAGACTGGCGGGCGCGGCGCTCTGCCGACGGCTCAAGGCGAGGGGGACGGAATGCCGGTACTGTCATTCATGGGCGCGGATCTGTACTACGAAAGGCATGGGGAAGGTCCCGCCATCGTCTTTGCCCATGGCGCCGGTGGCAATCACCTCTCGTGGTTTCAGCAGGTGCCTCATTTCCGTGACCGCTACACCTGCGTCACCTTCGATCACCGCGGATTCGGCCGCTCGCTGGACCCGCGCCCGGTGGAGGAGCGGCCGCGGTTTGACGAGGACCTGGCCGCGCTGATTGACCATCTCGGGCTGGGGGATGTACGGCTGGTGGCACAGTCGATGGGTGGCTGGACGGCACTGGGCTACACCGTCACGCATCCGCAGCGCGTACGGGCGCTGGTGATGGCGGACACGGCCGGCGGGTTGACCGGCTCGGAGATCGATGCCGCCCGGGCGGCAGCACAGGAGCGGCGGGCCGGACTGCCGCTGCTGGGCGGCGCTATCAGCCAGGGCTTCCGCCAGCGCAACCCGGTGGGCGCCTTCTTGTACGAGCAGATCTTTGCCCTTAACCCCCCGCGGGACCAGGCCACGGGCGCTGGTTCGCCCACCAACCGGCTGAGCGTGACTGTCGAACAGGCGGCGGCGCTGGCCGTACCGGTGCTGTTCATCGAGGGTGAGGATGATGTGCTCATTCCGCCGGATGTGATTGCCGCGGCGCAACGAATGATTCCGGGAGCGCAGCTGGCGATGGTGGCGGATGCCGGCCACTCCGTGTACTTCGAGCGGCCGGACGAGTTCAATACGGTTCTGGCGGCGTTTCTCAAGCAGGCCGGCTGACCACCGTCCGGCTGCCCGCCCGTTCGCAGCTGCGCACCGCCGCGCCGTTTGGCGATGACGGCGTTCGCCCCGAGCCATCCAGGTTCGGATCTGCCGAAACTCGTTCACCCAGCCACGGTACGTATACGACTCTAGCGCGAGACGAAACTCCGCGTCAGAATAGTTGCTACCCCGATGTCCCGTGCTTCGTTGAGGGCAGCCGGGAAGGGGGAAAGCGCACTGTTCCGAACGGGAGGAAGTATGTCAAGCAGACCGAGCGCTGGCTTCGTTGCGCGCGGGCGGATGGGCCGCCGGCGCGCGTTGGGGCTTCTGGCAGCCGGCGGCACGGCGGCGTTTTTGGCCGCATGTGGCGGCGGTAACCAGAAAGACAGCGGTGGCGGCGGCACGAGCGGAGTCACGGACGCAACGATTGCCCCATCCACCCGAGTGGCTGAGACGGCGCAGCCCAAGCCGGGCGGGACGATCAGCGTGCGGCAAAGCGCCAATAGCCCGCTGGACCCGCATCTCAACAGCACCTTCACGGCGCAGACGCTGGCCAGCTATGTCTACGCCCGCCTGCTCAAGTACAAGACCGGCGCCGACCCGGCCGCCGCCAACAACTACGACGTCGAAGGTGACCTGGCCGAAAGCTTCGAGGTGCCGGGCGACGGCATGCAGGTCACCTTCAAGCTGCGGGGCAACGCCAAGTTCCACGATGTCGCTCCCGTGAGCGGCCGGGCGGTCGACTCCGAGGATGTCAAGTTCTCGATGGAGCGGTTCCGCACCGACCCCAAGAGCACCAACCGCGCCGTGTTCGGTACCCAGGCCAACCCGCTGGTGGAGTCCGTGCAGACTCCGGACGCCAAGACGGTCATCTTTAGGCTGGCCAAGCCGTACGCGCCGATTCTCAAGCTGATCGCCGCGCCGACATACCTGTGGATCATGCCCAAGGAGATCGGCGCCGGCACTGTGGACCCGAGCAAGCAGATGATCGGGGCCGGGCCCTTCATCCTCGATAGCACCCAGCCGGACATTGCCTACAAGGTCAAGAAGAACCCGGCCTACTACGACGCGCCCCGGCCGTATGTGGATGGTATCAACCTCGTGATCATCACCGAGGAGGCGCAGGAGGTCGCCCAGTACCAGGCGGGCCGCCTTGACGCCGCCGGTGTGCCACCCAACCGGCTGAACGAAGTCAAGCAGAGCGTGCCGAAGGGGGAGATCCTTGAATACCTGCCCACGACGTACGGCTTCCTTGCCTTCCAGCAGCGTGGCAACTCACCGCTGAAGGATGAACGTATCCGCCAGGCGGCCTCGATGGCGATGGACCGTGATGGCATCCTGGCACTGGCCTACGACAGTAAGGGATCGTGGAACCCCTCGTTCCCGGCGCACTTCGCCAAGTTCCGGATCGACCCCAAGACTGCTGACATGGGCGCCGGCGCGCAGTACTTCAAGCACAATCCGGCCGAGTCCAAGAAACTGCTGGCCGCGGCGGGCCATCCCAACGGCATGGAGCTGCGCTACATCTTCACCAACAATATCTACGGTGAGCGCTTCAACCAGGTGGCGGAAGCGGTCGCCTCGATGCTCAAGGACGCCGGTTTCAAGCCGCAGATCGTCACGCAGGACTACCTGCGCGAGTACATCACTCCTGGAACCGGCACCTACTTCGGCAACTTCGAGGGCGTGTTCTACGGCCTGCAAACCGACTTCAACGACCCGCATGACTACCTGTACAACATGAACCACTCCAAGAGCGCCCGGAACCATGCCGGCGTGAACGACGCGCAACTGGACGCGATGATCGACAAGGAGGAACGCACGCTCGACGAGAATGAGCGCATCAAGCTCGTCAAGGATATCCAGCGCTACCTGGGCGAGAAGCTGTACTACGCTCCATCCGCCACCGGCCCCGCCTTCATCGGCGTGCGCGAGTGGCTGAAGAACTTCCAGCGCAACAATTCGTATGGCACCGGTGCGGAGAACCGCCCGAAGCTGTGGATTGACCGCGGCTAGACGGCGATCTGGCTAGCCCGCTTGCGCCGGCGCATGGGCTCAATGCCCGTGGCCGGCGCGTTTGGTGTCCAGTGGCCGGCTCATACGCGATGGGTGTCTTCTAGGTACTTGCGCCGCAGTTCCGCCTGTTTGTCTGCCGAAGCCGCCTTGCCCGCGCTGACCGCCTCGTGCCACCGCATCTTGAGCTGCTCGCTGAAGCTCGGGGCGGGAGCGGTCACGGCGGTGCTGCCCGCCGGTAGGGTGGCGAGCGCTGTCGGGCGCGGGCGGCGGGCATCGGCACGGGCCCGCTCGAACCCGGCACGCATGCGCCGGACATTGCTCTGCAGCTGTGACTGCGGGCTGCGGCTGTCCGCTTCGTCCTCGGTCAGGTAGGCGAGCATCGCCCCGGCGATGGCGCCGGCCAGCAGGCCCAGGGGTAATTTGCTCATCGCGCTGTCCTCTTGGTGCTAGGCGCCGTCGCCTTTGCCCCGGCCGGTGAGGCCGGTAAACACACCGAAGCCCCGGCGCACACCGGACAGCACCCCGTAAGCACGGATCACCGGGTTCACCACCGTGTCACTCATGAAGCGGGTGGTACCGGCGACGCTATTCACCGACTCGCGGCTGATGGCGATCATCGGCCGGACATCGTCTTTGACGACCACCTGGATATTGCCGATCAGCCCCTTGATGCCACGCCACATTGCGAACACGAACAGAATGATCATCACCACCATGATGATGCTGAGCAGACCCCAGATGATCAGCACCCAATCGCGCAGGGACTCAACCCATAGCACCATGCACACGACCCCCGCCGCGACCGGCTGCAGCGGTCGCACTCGCCATCTTAACACGGCTCCTCGGCCCGGCAATAATGAGAACGGCGGTTGAATGGAGCCGAAGCATTCCTAAGCGGGGTATCGCCGCCTCATGCGTCTTGGGACTCCGTAAGCAGGCCGCGCAGCCGAACCAGCGCCAGCACGACCGGCAGCACCGCGAACACGGCAACGGCAATCAATGCCACCAGCGGCGCCCCTGCCAGCACGCCAACGGCCAGAAGCGCCAGCCGTACGTCGCGGCCGGTGTACCCGAAGACTTCCGCCGCGGCTGCATCCCCGGCGCTGGCGCGCACCCGCGCCCCGGCGTAGGCCAGTACCACGCAGGCCGCCAGTGCCGCGCCGCCCGCTGCCAGGGCGGTCACGTCGTTGCCTTTGCTGTGTGCCAGCGCCGCCACGCCGCCGATCATCAGCGTATCCGCGTAGCGGTCGGCCAGGCCGTCCAGCACGGCGCCGGCTGGTCCCGCCCGCCGCGGCGCCCAGCCTGCCAGCGCATCGAGCGCCGCCGCTGCCAGGATCGCAATCGCGCCGGCAATCGCGCGGTCGGTAAACAGCAGCGCCGCTGCCACGGCCGCTGCCAGGAGCGAGGCCACCGACAGCAGCACCGGGTGGACCGCCTGTCCCAGCCACGAGGCAATGATGCGCATCACGGGGCCGATCAACCGGTCGGTCTCAGGGGCATGCAGACGGGTATCACGGTCGGGTGCGGCCAAGCTGGCACCTATACGGTCGCGCTCTACGAAGCGACCCCTTCGTGTTGCATCGCCGCGCGGGCAATGGCCGGATCGTGAGCGCGCAGGAAGTCCGCCCCTGCGGCGATGATCATGCGCGCCAATTCCACGGTTGTTGCGCGCTCTTGCTTGCGCGGTAGGGCGACAAGTAAGGGATAACCGAGTGCCCGCAGCCGCCACAGCCCCGGGTACACCCGGCGCTGAAAGGCTTCCTTCGCGGCGGTATCCAGATGTGGCTGGGCGTAGCCGGTGCCAGGATCGAGGATGATATCGCGCACACCTGCCCGCGCCGCCCGCTCCAGCGCTGCTTCAAACCATGGCAGCATCACTGTCCAAGGGGCACGCGTGTCAAACGGCCGCGTGGTTCGTGGGTTGGGACCGTTGATAAACGGGATGATCACCGGCAGACCCGCGGCTGCGACGGCCTCGATTACGGCCTGGTCCTGAAACCCGTCTGAGTCGTTGATCAGATGCGCCCCGGCGGCCGCGGCAGCCGTGACAATACCAGCGTCCCACGTGTCAACGGATACCAGAAACCCGGCGTCACGCAGCGCGGCCAGCCCGCCCAGCACACGCGCGCGCTCGACCGCGACCGGCACAGGAGCCGCGGCGTAGTGGGACGACTGACCGCCGATGTCGATCAGGCGCGCTCCACCGGCTGCCAGGGCGCGCGCGCGCATCACGGCGGCGTCGCCGTCTACCACCACCGCATCCTGATTAGGTGATTCGGGGGAGAGGTTGACCACACCCGCGATGTACGGCCCCTGGCCTGGCGGGAAGTCCTGGCCGCCGATGCGCATACCCGCTCCTAGACCGGCGCTGGCCGGCCGACGGTAATCGTCCCGCCGCCGATGACCTCATCATCTCGGTAGAATACCAGCGCCTGGCCGGGAGTGACGGCGCGCTGCGGCTGATCAAATGTCACCGTGGCGATGTCCCCGTCGACGGCCAGGAGGCCGTCAGCGGCCCGGCTCTTGTAGCGGATCTTTGCCTGAATGCGGCACGGCCCGGCTGGCGGCGCCCCTGCCACGAAACGTAGCCGCTCCGCCACGGCAACTCCCGTATGCAGGGCGGCGTCATCGCCGATCAGCACAAGGTTCTGCTCCGGCTCCAGTCCCACAACGTAGCGGGGCGATCCAAAGGCGCCAAGTCCCTTGCGCTGTCCGACGGTGAATGCGCTCACCCCGGAGTGCGCGCCCACGGTCTCCCCGGTGGTGACATCGATCATCATCCCGGGGCGCTGAGGGACGCGCCCAGCGAGAAAGGCGCGGTAGTCGTTACCGGGCACAAAGCAGATCTCTTCGCTATCCGGCTTTTCAGCTACCGGTAGCCGGAACCGGCCGGCAATCCGCCGGACCTCGTCCTTGGGGTAGCCGCCGATGGGCAGCAGCACGCGGCTCAGCTCCGCCTGGCCCAGCGTGTATAGCACGTAGGACTGATCTTTGGCCAGGTCTGCCGCGCGCAGCAGCCGGAAACGTCCACCCTGCTGGTCAATACGGGCGTAATGGCCGGTGGCGAGAAAGTCCGCGTCTAGCAGTGCCGCCCGATCCAGCAGGGTGCGGTACTTGATGAATTCGTTGCAGGCCAGGCAGGGGTTCGGCGTCCGGCCACGCTGGTACTCGTCTACGAAGTAGTCCACCACCTGGGCACGGAATTGTTGCTCAAAGTTGACGACATAATGCGGGATATCGAGCGTCTGGGCGACGGCGACGGCGTCGTCGATGTCCTCCACGGAGCAGCAGTTGCGCTTTCCCGGCAGCGCGGCGGCGTCGTGTACGGTCCACAGGCGCATGGTGACGCCGACCACGTCGTAGCCCTGCTCCTTCAGCAACGCGGCGGCGACGGAACTATCCACCCCGCCGCTCATCCCCACGAGCACACGTTGGTTCGCCATGGCGCCGCCCCCTGCATCAGTGTAGCGGCGGCTCGCACAGGGCGGCAAAGCCGGTCAACGCTGGCTACCGGGTGGCGGTCCCTGGGTGTCGTAGTAATTGGGCGTTTCCGCGGCCAGCCCTTCCGGAGGCAGCGCCAGGTCGCCGTTATCGATCAGGGCGAAGTAGCGTACGAGCGCCCGGTAGTAGCCGGCAGCGATGGCGTCCTGCATCGACTCCCGTGCCAGGAACGGCGCCTCGTTGACGTTGGACAGAAACAGCGACTCCCCCAATGCGGCGGGCATCCGTGCCGCGCGGGTGGTCGCCACCCCGCTACGAGGCGGGCCGAGCACGAAGATGGGGAAAGCGCGGCCGTCGCGCACCCGGAAGTAGGTGTCTTCCTTCAGCCCGCGGTTGATCGTGGGGTATCCCCAGCTTCGGATGGCGCGTATTTGCTCTTCCAGCACGACCTGGGCGAGCGCGAGGTTGTACGCCGCGAACGGACGGCGGCCGTCGTACCACACCTCGGTTCCGCTTTCGCTCGGGGTATTGGAGCCGTTGTTGTGGATTGAGAGATACACATCGCCGTCCGCCAAGTTGGCGATGTCCAGCCGAGCTTGCAGATCCCAGCGCGCCGCCTGCCAGTTCGCCGGCGGCTCGTAGCCCGGTGGCACCGTTGCCCGGCAGTCGCAGTCGCGTACCAGCACGACGGTGAAGCCGTCCGCCTCCAGCAACGCCCGCAGCCGCCGGGCAATAGAGAGGTTGATGTCTTTCTCGGCCACGCCCGCCCCCGCCGAGCCGACTTCCGGGCCGCCGTGGCCGGGGTCGAGCACGACGACCCGCGCCCTGCCACCGGCAGGCAGGAACGGATGCAGTGGGTAGCCGTCCGGTGAGCGTGGCTCGGCAGCAGCAGGTGCAGGGGCGGCGCCGGAGACTGCGCCGCCCGGCACCGCCCCTGCCTGGGCAGGGGCCCCATCGGGCGCCGGCGGCATGACGACTTCTGCGGATGCGGGCGGGGTCCCATCTGGCAGCGACGCCATCTCTACCGAAACGGTGGCAAGCTCCGCGCCAAGCTCGGGCGCATCACTGCCGCAGGCCGAAAGTGCGACCAGCACTCCAACGGCGGCAGCGATCCGGACAATTGGTCGCATCAGAGCCCCTCGCCTTTGAGCGATTGGTCGTTGCCACCAATTGTACGGTAGCCGCCGCCTGCCGGATGCCACCCGTCCGCTGGCCTGACACCGGGATGGGTGCGCCCCTCAGCCCCGCGCCGCAGGCGCTACGATGGGATCTCCTCCCCTTCGTTGCGGCTGGCGCCGAAGGCACGGTAGCCAGTCCCACTCGTCATCCGCAGAACAACGCCGCCGGCCTTGCCACCGTGCAGCAGCACCACGCCGCCATGAAGTCCACCGAATAGCTGTGGATGCTGTTTCTCCATCTGTACACTCCTTTGCGTGAACGCGGCGGGTATGCACCGCCATCCTGCACCGAGCGTAATCGGGCGGACGGCCGCTGCCATCGCGGCGATCCTGCATTTCATCTGTGAGCGAGATGCGGCGTCGCTGAGGGAAAACCTGTAGCTACCGGCCACCATCCGGCATCAGGCCGTTACGCAGCGCGAAGGCGGTGGCGTCCGCCCGGCCACGGGCGCCGATCTTCGCGTAGAGGTTGGCGATGTGGCGTTCCACTGTGGCCACGCTCACTACCAGTTGGACGGCGATTTCGCGGTTCGTGCAGCCGCCCGCGAGCAGGGCGAGCACCTCAACCTCGCGGGGAGTAAGTCCGGCGGGGTAGGTGGTGGGCAGCGTTCGCGGCTCGGGATCGCCGTCCGCCGCGGCAGCCTCGGTGAGCGCCTCTTTCACCGCGGCATCTGCTGTAGCATCACGGCCGCTGTCCCATGCCCGTGCAAAGCCGCTGCCCCCCAGCGAGTCGCGCACGATCGTCAGTGTTGCGCGGACGGCCTCCAAGTCCGCTGGGTCGCCGGGGACGGCGATCGCCTCGCGCAGCGCCGCGGCTGCCCCGAGCAAATGCGCCGCACGTCCCGGCCGCCCTCGCCCCGCGGCCACGGCCGCAATCTCCTCCAGGCACTGCGCCACTCCGAGCCGGTTGCCGAGAGCGGCGTACTGCTCGATACTCTCGCCAAGCCGTACCGCCGCCCGTGCGAAGTCACCCTGTCGCAGCGCCGCCGTTCCCAGATAACCGAGGGCATGCGCGGTTCCTTCCACGTCCTCGATACTACGGCACAGCGCCAAGCTCTCCGCCAAGTACGTCTCGGCTGCCAGGTAGTCGCCCATCCGGATAGCGACGCCGCCGAGATTGTTGAGCGCAGCAGCCATACCCCAGGTGTTCCCCAGTTCCTTGGACAGCTGTAGTGACTGCTCGTACAGGGTGCGGGCCGCCGGGTAATCGGCCCGGCCGTGCTGCGCCACCAGTGCGAGATTATGCAGTGCCACGGCCATCGCCCGCTGGTTGCGGTCACGTTGCGCAACGTGCAGGCTTTCCTCTAACCACGCCGTAGCGCGCTCATAGTCATTGTGCTGGCGTGCCAGCAGACCAGCGGCGTTCAGGGCCATGCCCCGTATCCCCGCCGGCACCCCCTCGCTGACTGCAAGCACACGACGCAGCCAGTGGCGGCCCTCGCGCACCTGGCTGCGCATGCTCCAGTAGCGAAACAACGACCCACCCAGCCGCACGGCCGTCTCGGCCTCCCCCGGCGCGGAGACGCTCCATTCCAGCGCCGTGCGGATGTTGTCGTACTCGGCGTCCAGCCGCGCCAGCCACGCGGCCTGTTGCCCGCCCTCCAGCAATCGGGGGCGGGCGGCCTCCACGAACCCGGTAAAGAACATGGCGTGCCTGCGGCGAATCTCCTCCCCCTCGTGTGCCTCCGTCAACAGCTCAAGGGCGTACTCGCGAACGGTCTCCAGCATGTGGTACCGCGCCTCGTCCGCACCGTTCGCTTGCATGGCGAGCAGGCTACTGGAGATCAGCGTTGCCACGGTGCCTTCCACGTCCGCGCGGCCGGTGGCGGCTTCCGCCTCACCGGCGACCGCCGCGGCTGCCTCGATGGTGAACCCACCTGCGAACACGCCCAGCCGCCGAAACCGCCGCTGCTCCCCGGCCGGCAACAGGTCATAGCTCCACGACAGCGCCGCGCGCAGCGTCTGCTGGCGGGCGGGGAGGTCGCGCGGGCCACCGGCCAGCACGGAAAGCCGTCGATGTAGCCGCTCGCGCAGCGCGGCGGGAGACAGGAACTTGACCCGCGCGGCCGCCAGTTCGATGGCCAGGGGCAGTCCGTCGAGGTGGGTGCAGATGGCCGCCACCGCGGCGGCGGTTGAGGGGGAGAGGGTGAAGGCCGGCTGTACGGACCGCGCCCGCTGGACGAATAGTTGTACCGCCGGCGAGGCGGCAATCTGCCCGAGCATCTCCGGGGAGATGTCACGGCTCGGGCGGCGCTGACCGCCTGCGTCTGGGGGTATCGCCGGCAGTGCCAATGGTAGTACAGGGTACTCATGCTCCCAGCGCAGGTGCAGGGCCGCCCGGCTTGTGACCAGACAGACGAGTCCTGGGCATTCGGCTAGCAGCGCCGCAATCTCTGCCGCCGCGTCGAGGACCTGCTCGAAGTTGTCCAGCACCAGCAGGATGTGCCGGTCCGCAATGGCCGCTGCGAGCGACTCCCGTGGTGGCCGGCCGGCCTCTTCCGGCACCCGCAGCGCCTGACCGATGGCGGCGATCACCTGCCCCGGCGTACGAGCCGCCTCCAGACCGATGAACCAGGAGCCGTCAGGAAAGGAGCTGCCGAGTTGGGTGGCGATGGCATGTGCCAGCCGCGTCTTGCCGGAACCGGGCGCGCCGGTCAGGGTGACGAGCCGCGCCGTTCCGTCGCCGATTAGCCCGCACACGTCCCAGACTTCGTGTGTCCGGCCGATGATCGGGGCCGGCTGCCCCCTTAGGTTGCGGCGATTCGGCGCGTCGTGCAGCGCTGCCTGGTCAGGATCGGGCGCCGGTGGACTGCTCAAGGCGGATCACCTCCGCCGGCGGGCGTGGCCTACACCACCACGTGTTCCTTGTGCTCGCCAAAGACGCCACGCATGATGCCCATCATCTCACCCAACGTGGCGTAGGCGTTGACGGCGTCGAGGATGAAGGGCATGGTGTTGTGCCTGCCGTCCGCACAGGCCTGGCGCAGCCGTTCCAGCGTCTCAGCAACGCGCACCTGATTGCGTTCGGCGCGCACCCGGTTGAGGCGGGCGATCTGGCGGTCGTAGCCCTGCGGGTCCATCTTGAGGATGGGAATATCCAGCGGCTCTTGCAGCACGTAGTCGTTGACACCAACAATCACCCGCTCCCGGCGGTCGATTTCCCGCTGATAGCGCCAGGAGGCGTCGGCAATCTCCTTCTGGAAGAAGCCGGCCGCAATCGCGGGCAGGCAGCCGCCGAGGGCATCGATCTTGGCGAAGTAAGCGAACGCCTCCCGCTCCATCGCGGCGGTGAGCGCCTCGATGAAGTAGCTGCCGCCGAGCGGGTCAACGGTGTTCGCGGCGCCGGATTCGTGCAGGATCACCTGCTGGGTGCGCAGCGCCAGACGCGCGGCCTTCTCCGATGGCAAGGCAATCGCTTCGTCGAGCGAGTTGGTGTGAAGGCTTTGCGTGCCACCCAGCACGGCTGCCAGCGCCTGGATCGTCGTGCGGATCAGGTTCACCTCCGGCTGCTGCTCGGTCAGTGAGCAGCCTGCCGTCTGCGAGTGAAACCGCAGCCACATACTGCGCTCGCTCTTGGCCCCGAATCGCTCGCGCATCACCTTGGCCCATACCCGGCGAGCAGCGCGTAGCTTGGCGATCTCTTCGAAGAAGTCGTTGTGGATGTTGAAGAAGAATGAGATCCGGGGCGCGAAACGATCTACATCCAGGCCGCGGTTGACGCACCACTGCACGTACTCGATGCCGTCGGCCAGTGTGAAGGCCAGCTCCTGCGTTGCTGTCGCCCCCGCTTCGCGGATGTGATAGCCGCTGACGGAGATCGTGTTCCACTTCGGCAGCTCGCGTGCACCGAACTCGACGGTATCCACCACCAGCCGCATCGATGGCTCGGGCGGGAAGACAAACTCGTTCTGCGCGGTGTATTCCTTGAGAATGTCGTTCTGGATGGTGCCGCCGAGCACGTGGCGGGGAATGCCGCGCTTCTCGGCGGCGGCGATGTACATCGCCCAGATCACGGCCGCCGGCGAGTTAATGGTCATCGAGGTCGTGACCTCGTCCAGCGGTATGCCGGCGAACAGCTCCTCCATGTCCGCCAGCGAGGAGATGGCGACGCCGCACTTGCCGAACTCGCCTTCGGCCAGCGGGTCATCGGTGTCGTAGCCCATCAATGTGGTGAGGTCAAACGCGACGGACAGGCCGGTTTCGCCGTGGTCCAGTAGGTAGCGGTAGCGGGCGTTGGTCTCCTCGGCGGAGCCAAAACCGGCGAACATGCGGATCGTCCAGGGCTTGCCGCGGTAGCCGGTAGGGTGCACGCCGCGGGTAAAGGGATATTCACCAGGGTTACCGGCGTCGCGTGTGTAGTCGAAGCCGTCAATGTCGGTCGGGCCGTACAGGCGGTTGATCGGCCGCGACGAAGTGGTCATGAACGGGCCGGGCGCCTCGCGCCCATCGCCGGCAACCCGTGCCTCCCAGGCCGCCCGCCGCGTGGCGAGGCTGTCTCCGTGCTGGCCGTTGCCACCCTGCCGGTTGCCCTGTGCCATGGCCGCCCCCTGTGCCGCGTTGCCGGCCGCTGCCCCTGTGGCGTCAGTCTATCATCGAGCGTTAGCCGGCGGCATGACGCTCCGGGTGTGCCAGCGAGGGCGGCGCGGCGGCTATCCGGCCGGCGGCCGGCAGCGGTACATCGGCGGTGACTGTCGTGCCTTCGCCTGGGGCGCTAGTAATCAGCAGGACGCCACCCACCAGCTCGACTCGTTCGCGCATGCTCTTCATGCCCAGGGTGGTCGCGCCTACCGGCTCGGTGGAGGTCGGGATGATGCCCGCGCCGTCGTCTGAGATGGTGAGCAACGCGTGACCATCATCGACGGCAAGCTCAACGTCCACCACGCTGGCGCGGGCATGCTTGGCGACGTTGTTCAGCGCTTCCTGCGCCACCCGATATAGCGCTTCCTCGACCGGCTGAGGTAGGCGGTCGTCCTCGTGCAGGTCCAGGTTGACCTTGATGTTCTCGCGATGCTCAAAGGCGGCGGCGTGCTTGCGCAGGGCCGAGACCAGCCCTTCATCTTCCAGCGCCGCCGGGCGGAGGGCGAACAGCAGCGCCCGCATCTCTGCCAGCGCGCCGCGGGCCAGATCATGGAGCCGCTGCAGCCGCTCTCGTGCTACCTCCGGCTTGCGTTCCATCAGCACCGGCAGCGCGCCGGCGATCATCGTGATGCTGAACAGTTCCTGCGTCACTGAGTCGTGCAGGTCACGAGCCAGCCGGTTGCGCTCCTCAGAGACGGCCAGCCGGCGGCCGGTCTCGTACAGCCGGGCGTTCTCGATGGCGACCGCCACCTGATCGGCCAGGATTTGCAGGGTGAAGATGTCGCTCTCATCCAGCCCGCTGCTGGCTGTGCCACGCACATCGAGCACGCCGAGCACGGCGGAGGCGGTACGGATCGGCACAGCGATCTCGGTGTAGCGGGTAACGGCGTCATCGTCCGGGCGGCCGCTGCCGGCGACAAAGCCAGCGTCGCCCTCCAGCGCGCGCAGCACGAGCGCCGAGGCCGGCGCTGAAGGTTCGTGCGTGGGTTCGTGGCCCTGCCGCCAGGAAGCGGCCGTAGACAGACCACCCCGCTCATCCGACAGCATGATGCGCACGTGTTCATGCCCGAAGGTATGGCCGATCTTCTGCGTGAGCTGAGGCAGGAGCACATCGACCGGCTGGAGGGCGGCGATGCGATTGCCAATCTCGTTGAGGGTGACCAGCTGGTCGACACGGCGGCGGTCCTGCGCATGCAGACGGCGCAGCTCCTGTTCCATGTGGTAGCGCTCGGTCATATCGCGGGCGATGCCGTGCAGCCCGATGGCCTCGCCGTCCAGCACCATCACTGAGCTGTTGATCTCCAGCGGAACGATGTGACCGTCCTTTGCGATGGCCTCGATGACGCCGGTGAACGCGCGACCGCCGCGTTCGCTCCAGATTTCCAGCTCAGCAACCGCGGCGTTCGTTGCCGTGGTGTAGACCATGGCCGGCGGTTTGCCGATCAACTCCTCCGGCTCATAGCCCAGAATGTCGCAGACGGCCGGGTTGACGAAGGTCAGACGGTTCTCGCGGTCGATGGTGAAGATGATGTCATTGGCCTTCTCCGTCAGCAGCCGGTAGCGCTCCTCGGAGCGGGCGGTCTCGGCCAGCGCCTGTTCAAGCGCGTCCCGCGAGCCGGCCAGGCTCTGCGTCATGGCGTTCATCTGCTGCATCAGCACCGACAGTTCATCTTCGCCGGTGACGGCGGTGCGGACGCTGTAGTCGCCGGCGCGGACCGCGGCCGCCATGCGCACGAGCTGGCGCACCGGTCCGGTAACGGCGCGGGTGATGCCAATGCCGATCAGGAAGGCGGTGATATCCGCGAGCGCGACGATGGCGAGCGACGCGGCGAAGGCGAAGCGCAGGTAGTCGCGCGATTCCGCGATATCGGCGTCAACTCCAGCGTTGTACATCTCGATCTGCTGGTTGATAGCGCGCAGCAGGCCACCCTTGATGTCCTGGCCCTCGGTGCGCCACAGAAAGTTGGCCGAGCTCGGCCAGCCCTGGCGGTACAGGGCAATCTCTTTGGAGGCAACGTCGTCCAGTTCGGTGGCGCGGGCGCGGATCTCGGCGAAGGTAGGGCCCGGTTCAGTGATGGCCTGCCGCTGCTCCAGCCGTGCCAGCGACTCGGCAAAGCGCTCCTGCCCCATCTTCAGCGCTTCAAGGTCGCGGTCGTCTCCGGACAGCAGGAAGTTCTGCACCGCGCCGGTTTGCAGCTCCACCGCGACCAGCAACTCGCGAAAGTCGCGGGAGACCTCGCGGTCGCGCTCGGTGACACGGGCCAGGCTGCGGCCGGCGTCGCGATTGTAGATGAGCGAGATGACCGCAACGGCCAGCGCCAGCGCCGCGGTCAGCCCGAATCCAGCGAGCACCCGCGCGCCGATGCTCCGCCGGAACCGAGATGGGATCAGCTGGCGCATGTTCTCGCTCGTGCGGGTGGCCGCGTTATGGTGACAGACCCAACATCTGGCGGACCCGCGGGCCAATTTCGGCCAGCGCCGCCGCCGGCGCCTTGTCGCCTTTCCATACTGGGGCCAGCCCCGCGTTCACCACGCTGTAGATATCCGTCACGCCAGGAAAATTGGGTACCGGCCGGCCGAGCTCCGTCTCCGACAGGAAGACATCGGCACGGTAGCCCTGCTGGCGCAAGAAGATGTTATCCTCTCGCACCGAGCGACGCGCGGGGGTGATCACACCGGACTCGGCCAGAATTGCCTGCGCCTTGGGGCTGGTGAGGTAGCGCACCAGTTGCCATGCTGCGTCCTTCTGCTGGCTGCGGCGGCTGACGACATAGCCGGCCCCGCCGGCAACATTGGCGCGGGCTGCATCACGCGGCAGCGGGGCCACGTCCCAAGCGAGCCCGCGCGTCTCCGTGAACCAGGGCACGAGCGTGTGATTGCCGAACAGCATCGAGAGCCGGCCATCGCGGAACAGGCGGCTCATCTCGTCGGTGTTGAGCGCCGCCGGTGGCGGGGTGACGCGATCGACATGGATCAGGTCGTGCAGGAAGCGAACCGCGCCCTCCACGGCCGGTGCTTCAAGCTGCGAGGCCGTGGGGTGATAGGGGTCATTGACCATATCGCCGCCGTGCTGCCACATCCACACCAGCCACCAGAAGTCTGGCTCGAAGCCGAAGCCGTAGCGCTGCGCAGCGCCGTCCTGCCGGGTGAGCTTCAGCGCGGCCGCGCGCAGATCATCCCAAGTCCAGCCCGCCGCGGGCGTCGGGATGCCCGCCTCGGCGAAATGGGCGCGGTTGTAGTAGATCACCTTGGTGTCGTTGTCACGCGGGAAGCCGTACAGCTTGCCGCCGGAGCGAAAGCTATCCAGCAGCGCTGGGTAGAAGTCGTCCAGCCGCAAGGCATCACGCTCAACGTAGCGATCCAGCGGTTCCAGCTCGTTGATCGCGACATACGAGGGGATGTAGTTGAGGAACATCACATCCGGCGAGTGGCCCGCCTTCCACTCACCTCGCAGCCAGTCGAAGTACTTGGCCCAGGGCTGGTGCACCAGCTCGACCTTGATGCCCGAGTGTTCGCGCTCAAAGGCGCGGGCGATGCGGGCGTTGTACTCCTTCTCCCAGTCGTCGCCCCAGAAGGACCAGGTGACGGTCACGGCTGGGCTGCCGTCGTGCTCGGCGCTGCTTTGCGGCCGGACCGCGCCGGAGTCGCTGCCCGCGCAGGCAGTACTAAACACCAGGATGAAGGGGAGGAGCGGCAGGAGGGCGGCGAAGCGCAACCGTCTCGGGCCCGTCTCAAGCATGATCAACTATCCACAACGGCGTGATGCGACCCCCCTGCACAGTGTGGCGTGGCCGGTGTGCCGCTGCATCATCCCTGTGATCGCGCTCGCCCCGTCCAAAGGTACGGGGTGTGGCGCCGGGCTGCTATCGTAAGGAAGCGAATCTGTGGGGTTGAGCAGGCCGCCGATGGAACTTCAGGCACGGGCACTGACGCTGGCATACGGCCGGCGGGTAGCTGTCGATGGGGTGAGCCTGACGGTGCATCCAGGCGAGTGCGTGGCGCTACTGGGTCCGAACGGCTCCGGCAAGTCCACGCTGCTGCGCGGTCTGGCCCGTCTGCTCAAGCCGGCGGCAGGTGAGGTCGTGCTCGGTGAACGGCCGCTGTCGCGGTGGCCGGCGGCGGAGCTGGCGCGCACGCTGGCCGTGCTCCCCCAGAGCCCGCAGTCTCCAGGCGATCTCACCGTTGAGCAACTCGTGCTCCTGGGCCGCCACCCATATCAGGGGTTCCTGGCGCTACCGGATGCCGCTGATCGCGCCGCGGTTCAATCCGCACTGGTGCAGACGGATATGCTGGCGCTGGCGGAGCGGCCGCTGACCGACCTGTCCGGCGGCGAACGCCAGCGGGCCTGGATCGCCTTGACGCTGGCACAGGAGCCACGGGTGCTGTTGCTGGATGAACCCACCACCTACCTCGACCTCGGCCACGCGCTGGCGGTGCTGGAGCTGGTGCACCGGCTAAACCGGGCGCGGGGCATGGCGGTGGTGATGGCGCTGCACGACCTCAGCCAGGCGATGCGCTTCGCGGACCGCGTCGTGCTGCTCCAGCGCGGCCGGATCGCTGCCGAGGGGCCACCGGGCGAGGTGCTCACCCCGGCGATCATCCGTTCGGTCTTCGGCATTGAAGTCGAGATTCTCTGGACGGCGGGCGGTGTGCCGGTGGTAGCGCCGGTACGGCAGGCGATCGCGGAGGACGCCGCCCCAGCCTGAGCAGCGCGTCCGCGCCATCAGGGGCCGGCGCCCGCATTGCGCTGCGCGTCACGCGTCAGTCGCTGCATGTCGCGCAGCATCATCCGGCGGGCGAACTGGGTCGCGTCGTTACCGTCGCGGGCGCGGTCATGATCTTCCAGCTGCGTCCACACCTGCTCGGCCGTGTCGCTGTCCAGCCGGGCGATGGCGAGCCCCATCACTAACCCCCAGCGCGCAGCAGTGAAGGCGGCATCGGCCGCGGATGGAGGAGCGAATCCGCCGGCGGCCCGCTTTGCCAGCGCATAGCACGCCTCCAGGTGCGGCCAGCGGCTGGGGTTGCCGGTAAGCGTTTCCATAGAGACTCCCTGTCCTTTACCAGGTGAGAACACAAACCCAGCAGTCGCATGATTCGGGACCGGCACGTGTTCGTAACTAAACATAGCTGCGCAACCGTCGATAGGAAGAGCAGGAGCTACAGGCGTGTGTGCCGCCGGCAGGGTTCCCAGGAGGTGCAGGATGAGATTACTCCATAACTTGCTGGCCCGGCGCGGACGCGAGCGGGGGGCGGCACTGCCCATGCTGGCGCTGACGATGGTTGCTGTCACGGGGATGGTCGCCTTCGCAGCGGACATTGGCCGGCTGGCCGTGACGCGGCGTCACCTGCAAAACAGCGCCGACGCTGCCGCGCTGGCCGGCGCCCGCCAGCTACCAGGCAGCCCCTCCCGGGCGCAGGCCGATGCCTATAACTGGGCGGCGCGCAACGGCCTGGCGTGGTCGGAGGTATCCGGCGCCGTGGTCTCCACCACACAGTTTGCCGATGACACGCTCACGATCAATGTCCGCCGGCGGGTGCCCTATACCTTCGCCCGTGTGTTCGGCCTGGGAACGAAGGACGTGACCGCCACCGCACGTGTGCAGCTGTTCATCGTGCAGGGCGCCGATACGGAGGGCAGTACGCTGTTCCCGTACGCGGTGTGGGGCGGCAATCAGGGTGGACCCGAGGATGTGAAACCGGGGAAGACCGTCACTTATCGCTCCAACCAGTGGGCGGACCGTAACGTCAATAAGATCCTGCCTCGCTGCAAGGATCAGGGCGCCGGCAAGTACGACAACTGCAACTGGAATATTAACAGCAACAACTTCAAGGGTTACTTCCACTGGAAGAGCCGGTATGTCTACATCCAGCCGAATACTGTACAGGTGCACAACCAGGGCGGGAATGCCATCGGCACCGAGCCAATTGACGAACTGCAGTATGCCCAGTCGCATGACATCCCGGTGTGGCTCCCGATCGTGACCTATTCCGACGACTTCGGCAGCGACCTGCACCTGGTGATCGTCAACTTCGCCTGCGTTGATCTGGACGAGTTTGAC
>CAUJGQ010000016.1 GCA_963170165.1 Chloroflexota bacterium
AGCGTATTGGGGATGTCCACCCACACGGAGTGATGGTCCTGCCGGAAACTGTCCGGCAGATGGGGCCAGGGCATCAGGTTAAACCAGACAAACTTCACTGAGCTGTCCTCCCGCGCGCGCAGCCGCGCCGCCTCCCCAGAGAGCACGGCCGCCCGCTGCTGTTCGCCGCACGGCGCCGCCCAACCCCCGGGCAGGGCGCCGTTCCCCACGGTCGCGCGGGGGCGGTGCCGCCTGGCCCCCGCACGATACGGGCACAATAACACCGCCGGTCAGAACTCACCAGTCGAGGGGCCAGGCAGCGGGCCGGTTAGGGGGTCCGGGAGCTTGCGCCGGGCCGGGGCCGGATCGTCGTCGGGTCACGACCCCCCGCTCGCTCCGCTCACGACCCCCCTGTTAGGGGGGTGAACGAGGGGTGCTGGCCACCCGCGCGATTCCCTAGCAGGGGGTCCGGCCGCCCATCGCGTTGGGGGTCCGCGTCGCCGTTAGCGGCAGGCGGCGCGCAGGGTGGCGAGAATCTGCTCGGGACCGGCGCCCTTGTCCACGACCACGGCGCCGAGGGAACGGGCGGTGGAGCGGCAGGCGGAACCATCGCGCAGGGTGAGCAACACGAGCCGGCGCGGGCCGGTGGCAAGCATGCCGAGGGTGTCATCGTATTCGCCGTTGGGGTCGGCCACCACCAGATCGGGGTTGAGCTCCGGACAGCAGCGCGCGGCCTCATCCATCGAGCAGGCCTGGCCCACCACCTCGAACTCATCGGTGGAGTCCAGCAGCGCTGCCAGCGCCTCGCGCACATCCTCGCGCGCATCGGCAATCAGTACCCGCGTCCGCGTATCCGGTGCTGTCATCGTGGTTTGTCCCCCTCGGCGTCGCTTGCTCTGTTGGTAGTGTCGGCGAGGTCCCCACTGGCGACAATGGCCCCCCAGGCGTACCGCCGCGCCCATTGGACCCTGTACCGCCGGTCTAACCCCCTGGGGGGTGCCACCCTGCGTCCGGTGGGGGTTTTGGGCACAGGCCCGGGTGAAACATCGCTCCTCCGCGGGCGTTACACCGGGCGGACCGGACGGTCCCGGAGGCCATGACATGAAACGTTCGCTCCCCGTTCTGCTGGCCATCGCGCTGCTGCTGCTGCTGGGAGCAGCCGCCCGCCCGGCGGCGGTGCGCGCCGAGGATGACGGCTGTGACCCCTCGCTGCCCATCGCCTGCCTGCCCCCGCCGGAGGAGGCGCCCCAGGAGGACCCCGCCGGGCGGGCGACGCCGGATATCCCCTCGGCCGCCGCGCCCGCGCCACCACCGCCGGTGCACTGCCCGCCCCAACCGGTGCGCTCCATCGATGGCGGCAGCGAGATCCCGGCCGCCCCCGCGCCACCGCCCGCCGGCTGCCAGACCGGGCGCGATGTGGCGGCGGCCGTCAATCGCGCCAACGCGGCCTATGCCCGCGCGGTGATGCACGTCAATGAACGCGAGCTGCTCGACACGTGGACCGGACCAGCGCTGGCGGAGCTACGCAATCAGATCGCCGTGCTGCGCGCCGAAGGCCGCTATGTCACGCCACAGTTGCTCTCCATCCGCCAGCTGGAGATGCGGCTGTTTGGCAGCGACGCGTACGTGCGCACGCTGGAGCACTGGGTCTACACCGAGCGGCTGAGCTGGTCCGGGGCGGTGTGGTACGAGGCGGATCAGTGGGTCGAGAACCGTTACACCCTGCGGTTCAGCAACAGCCGCTGGCGCGTGGTGCAAGATGAGATCATCCCAGCCGCCGCGCCGTATCACTCCCTCCAGGTCCGCACGGACCGCAACTGGTATCGCAGCGGCGAGCCGGTGGCGGTGACGATCACCAACGACGGCGGGCTGACTATTACCGGCGCCAGCGGCT
Source organism: Chloroflexota bacterium (assembly GCA_963170165.1). Taxonomy (GTDB): domain Bacteria; phylum Chloroflexota; class Dehalococcoidia; order CAUJGQ01; family CAUJGQ01; genus CAUJGQ01. Next base: position 1,874 of record CAUJGQ010000016.1, read on the forward strand.
GTGGCCTGGCCCGGCTGGAGTGGCAGGGCCCCGGTGGCTGGCAGCCGCCCACCTGGGTAGACCGCGATATCCCCTGCCCGGCCATCGCCCTGCTGCTGGCCCCCGGCCGCAGCCGCACGGAGCGCATTGCCGCCCCCGCCGTACCGGGCATCTATCGGGCGGTGGTGCGGTACAGCGCCGAAGGCGAGCCCGGCGGGCAGACCGCCGTCTCCGCGCCGTTTGAGGTGTGGTGATGGCCGCACTCGCTATCTGGGAGTATTCCGCCGAACGGGTCCGGTGCGCGATGCTAAGGGGCGAAGTGGCCCCACCCACCACCAATGATGGACAGCACCATGGACCCGCGGGCGGCGGAACTGGAGGCGCTCCGCCAGGCGTTGCGCGCAGCGGGCTGCACGGATGGACGGCAACCCATCGCCGGTGGGGGCCCGCTGGATGCGCCGCTGTGCATCGTGGGCGAGGGGCCGGCCGAACGTGATGAGCAGACCGGCCGGCCCTTCTCCGGCCCGGCGGGCGCGTTACTGCGGCAGGCGCTGGCCGAAGCCGGGGCCGACCCGGCCGCGCTGTTCTACACCAACGTGCTGCTGTGCCGCGCAGTGACGGTGCAGGACGGCCGGGAGGTGAACCGGCCCCCTACCGCCGGGGAGATTGCCGGCGCGCTGCCGGTACTGCGGGAGACCCTGCGGCTGGTGGCGCCGGGCGCCGTTATCGGCCTGGGCGCCACCGCCGGTGGGGCACTGCTGGGCAAGGGCTTTCAGTTTCGGCGTGACCGGGGACAGTGGTTCCGGCCACTGGAGGGACCGCCGGTGATCACCACCTACCTGCCCGCGTACGTGCTGCGCCGCCAGGGTCCGGACTACGTCACGGCATACGCCGCCCTGCTGGACGATCTGCGCACCGCGCTGGCCGGGCCACCCTAACGCGATGCGGTCACCCGGCGCGGCGGCCCCAGGGCGCCCTGAGCCGGCCGGCAAGCAGATCCTCCACCTCCTCGGCGGGGGCGGGCCGCGAGAAGTAATAGCCCTGGCCGCGGTCACAATGCACCGCCCAGGCGCTGGTCAGTTGCTGGCCGGTCTCGATGCCCTCGGCGGTGACCGCCATCCCAAGCGCGTGCGCCAGCGCTGTCACCGCCTGCACGATGGCAACGGTGCCCTCGTCATACGCCAGCTCATTCACGAAAGAACGATCAACTTTGAGCGTGTCCACCGGGAAGCGGCGCAGGTAGCTCAGCGATGAATAGCCGGTGCCGAAATCGTCCAGCGCCAGCCCAACGCCCAGCGCCCGCAGCCGCTGCAGCGTGTGGATGGTGGATTGGGCATCATGCATCATCACGCTCTCGGTGATCTCCAGCCGCAGGCAGGCGGGCGGCAGGGCGGTATCCTCCAGCGTCTGTGCCACCTTGTCCGCCAGGTCCGAGCAGGCGAACTCGCGCGCCGACAGGTTGACGCTCATCACCAGCGGCCGGCCGGGCGGCGCCAGGTGCTGCCAGGCGGCGGCCTGGCGGCAGGCCTGATGCAGCACCCAGGCACCCAGCGGCAGAATCAGCCCCGTCTCCTCCGCCAGCCGGATGAACTCGATGCTGGGCACCAGCCCCAAGCGCGGGTGGAACCAGCGTAGCAGCGCCTCTACCCCCACCACCTCGCCGCTGGCGAGATCGACCTCGGGTTGGTAGTGCACCGCCATTTGGCCGCGGTCAATCGCCCGGCGCAGCTCGGACTCCATGTCCAGCCGTGCCCGTGCCAGGTCGTTCATCTCTGCCCGGAACAGGGTGGCCTGGGCCTTTCCCGCACCCTTGGCCTGGTACAGCGCGATATCCGCCTCGCGCAGCAGGTCATCCTCGGTGATCGTGTCACCGTCCGGCGCGGTGATGGCGATGCCGATGGAGGCGGAGATGAACACCTCACGGCCATCGATGATGAAGTGCGGGCGCAGTGACGTCAGAATCCGCTCCGCCACGGCTCGGGCGTCGCGCTCGTCCTCAATCTCACGCAGCAGCACGGCGAACTCATCACCGCCGAAGCGGGCCACGGTGTCACCCGGGCGGATGCAGCCGCGCAACCGCAGCGCCACCGCTGTCAGCAGCCGGTCGCCGGCGGCGTGGCCCAGGCTGTCATTGACCACCTTGAACCCGTCCAGGTCCAGGAACAGCGTAGCCATCGCCTCTCGCCGTCGCTGCGCCATCGCCAGGGCGTGTTGCAGGCGGTCCATGAACAGCGCGCGGTTGGGCAGGCCGGTGAGCGTGTCGTAGTAGGCCTGGCGGGTCAGCGCCGCTTCCAGGTGCTTGCGCTCGGAGATGTCACGGGCGTTGACCACGACGCCGGCGACCGATGGGTCATCGAGCAGGTTGGTGCACACCACCTCCAGGTACCGCCACTCGCCGTTGACATGGCGGGCGCGCAGCTCTACCGCCGGGATGGGATCACCCGTCTCCAGGCTGCCCAGGAACGCCTGCAGCACCGCCCCCTGATCTTCCGGATGGATGCCGGCCGTGATGGGCTGGCCGGTGACGCTCTCCGGGGTGGCGCCCAACACCCGCTCGATGGAGGGGCTGGCGTAGCGCACGATCCGCGTGGCATCAACCACCAGGATGACATCGCTGGCCTTCTGCACCAACGAGCGGAAGCGCTGCTCGCTGTGGCGGAGGGCAGCCTCGGTGCGGCGGCGCTCGCTGACGTCGCGGATGTTGAGCACAATCCCGCCAATGGCGGCATCGGCCAGCAGGTTGACGGACACGACCTCCAGGTCATGCCAGCCGCCCGCGGCGTCTGCTACCCGGTACTCGGCCTGGAAGGCGCCGCCGGGGCCGGCCACGCTCTCGGCGATGGCGGCCTGCGCCCGCGGCTGATCATCCGGGTGGACCCAGGTGAGCACGTTTTGCCCGGTGATCGCTGCCGGGGCATGGCCCAGCACCCGGCCGATGGAAGGGCTGGCGTAGCGCAGCTCCCCCTGCGCCGAGATGACGGCGATCATGTCCGGCGCGTTCTGCACCAGCGCCCGGAAGCGCTGTTCCCCGGCCCGCACGGCCTCCTCGGAGCTCCGCCGGTCGGTAATATCCAGTCCCAGCCCCAGCATCCGCAGTGGCCGGCCCGCGTCATCGAACAGCACCCGGCCATGGGCGTGCGCCCAGCGCACCTCACCATCCTCGCGCCGCAGCCGGAACTGCACATCCAGCTCCTGACCCTGCACCATCGCCCGGTCGAGGGCTGCCTCCCACAGCGGCCAGTCTTCCGGCAACACCAGCTGCTCGAAGTACTCCGGCCCGGTGACGAAGGTGGTGGCGCCCCGCACCCCGCCGCCATCCGGCTGGGTCAGGTCCGCAAGCCAGGTCAGCCGCTGCGTGCGCATGTCCCAGTCAAAGGTCACCATGCGCCCGGCGCTCAGCGCCAGCCGCAGCCGGCTTTCACTCAGCCGCAGCCGCGCCTCGTTGCGCGACCGGGTCACGGCGGTGGCGACAATGCTGGCCACCAGCTCCATCAGGTGGACATCTTCCCCGGTGAAGGCGCACGCACGCTGGCTGAGTGCGCCAAGCACGCCAAACGGGCGGCGGCGGCCGGAGACGAGCACCGACACACCGGAGGTCACTCCAGCGCTGCGTTGCTCCGGCGAGACGGCGAAGCGCGTTTCGGCGCCGGCGTCCACCATGACAACGGACTCCCCCGCTTGCACGGTGTAGCTGGCCAGCGCTGCCGCCTCGCCTGTCAGCTTCATGCCCGCCCGCCGCACGCTCCCCCAGCCGGTAGCGGCCCGCACATGGAAGGAGCCGTCCGGCTGCAGCTCCAACAGCGAGGCGCGCACTGCGCCCAGCGCCCCCGCGACGGTATCGGTCGCGGCCTGCATCACCTCATCGAGTGGCGCACCGCCCAGTGCACGCTGCGCCAGCGCCGTCACCGCCGCTTGCCGGCGAGCGAGCGCTTCGGCGGCGCGGCGGGTGCGGACATGCTCCGTGACGTCCACGGCGTGGATCAGCACGCCGGCCACGTCGCTGCCCGGCTCGGTGTACGGCAGCAGCGCCAGGTTGAACCAGTGTGCAACGGCTACGCCGCCGCTATCGCGGACGTGCTGCAGCACCTCGGCGCCGTAATACGGCTGTGCGGTGGCCTGCACCCCGTCCAGCGCGGTGAACCACGCCGTTGCGGTGGCTTCGGGGTACGCTTCACCCAGCGGCCTGCCCAATGCCGCACCGCCGAACGCCGCCTCAAACGCGGGGTTGAGATAGCGCACGTGGTGGTGTGGCCCGCTGAGCACGGCCACCATCGCCGGCATCTGCGCCAGCAGGCCGGCGGCGGCGTGGTGGGGTGCGGATACGGTCTCGCCGCCGGCGCCGGTCACCGGCGAGCCCAGTGGATCAGGCGGCATCATGACAAACTCTGGCCGAGCTGTTCCAGACCCGGACCATCCATTCTGGTTCTCGTATCGATCTGGCCAGCACTGAAGGCCCGCAGTGCGGAAGTTTGACGGCCGTTATGAGAATGATAGGTTAGTATGATGACATACCTGCGCCTGCGCGACGCCGGCGGCCTGCCAGCCGAACTCGATACCACCAATCCATCGCCGGACGGCCCGGCGCTCGACTGCTTCCGCTGCGGCATCTGCTGCGAACGCTGGCAGCCGCTGCTCACCGGAGCCGATGCCGCCCGCCTGGCAGAGGCGCTGGAGATGTCGCTGCCCGCCTTTTTTCAGGCGTACACGGCGCCGTACCCCTTCTCCGATGAGGAGCGGCTGCTGAACCGCGGCGCAGACGGCGGCTGCGTCTTTCTGCGCTGGCAGGAGCAGGGCGGCCTGCGCCGCGCCGCCTGCGCCGTTCATGCCGCCCGTCCCGCCGTCTGCCGCGACTGGGCGGCCGGGCTGGACAAGAAAGAGTGCCTCCAGGGGCTGGCCCGCTTCGCCTCCCCTGAGGGTGAGGTATCCTTGAGCGTACTGTACGGGTAGGCAGGCAGCCGGCAGCGACGAGGAGACCGGACCCCCGAGCAGGGGGATGCCCGCAGGGCTGGGGGGTCTGGCAGCGACCGGGCGTGCGACCCTCTACCAGGAGAGTGGAACGAGGAGCAGCCTCACGCTGATCACACGAGGTAGCGATGACCGAGATTGCGTCCCGCCGAACGGCGGCCACCATTACCGGGCCGGATGGTAGCGCCATGGGCGAGGCGCGGCTGTGGGCCGCGGGTACGCCCGGGCCGGACGGCGCGTGGAGCGGCTGGCTGTACGCCGCCGATGCTGGAGGCCAGTTGCCGCCCGGGCGCTACTCCCTCAACGGCGACGGCTGGATCGCCGCCATCGATATCCCGGCGCGGCCGCTGTCGCGCGTGTTTGAGACCGACCTGCAGCTCTTCACCGGCGTGGACGGCCTCCCCTGGCCCGCCGCTACCGTGCCGGTCACCGCGCCACCGGCCACCGGCACACCCTGGCAGGCGGCAGGTGAGCCTCCGGCCGTCAAGCACCCTGGTACGAACGATGCCTGAGCCCTAGCCCAGTACCGGCCGGCCACCGACCACGATGATACCGGCCAGCGTGCCCCGATACTGAAGGCTGTGTAACCGTGCGCTTTGCGCGGCCGGCAGATGGAAGGCGCCCGGAGCGTAGTAGCCGCGCGTGTCCTCGGACAGCAGCGCCTCCAGCTTCTCCTTCTCCTCCTCCGGCAGCCGCGCCTCCGCCAGCGTCAGCGTGCTGAGCAGGTAGTAGTTGCCCGCGTCATCCTCGATCACCAGATAATCGCCGGTCTGGTCCGCCATGGATGTTCCTCCCTTGTGCACCGGGCGAAGGTCAGCCCCTGCATCTTGCATCCCTGCCACGCCTCTGTCTGTCGCACAGCAGACGCCGCTCAAGCGCGAACGGCGTCTTCGATCATCGCCACAAAGCGGGGGCGGTGGATGGCATGGACGACCGTCGTGGTGGCGAGGCGGCCGTGCACGCCGCGGCGGTCCACCACCGTTTCGCCGGTGGTCAGCTCGCCGTGCGTCTCGACATCGACGTGATACTGGCCCGCGTCCGTGACGGTGGCGGGGTCGAGCGCGACGGCCATTGCCGTGCCGTCCGGGCAGCTGGCGCCGGGCATTCCCCGGCGGACCGCCACCCGCAGTGAGTAGGTGAGCAGCCGGGCCGCCACCCGCGCCCGCTCCGTCCCCAGCGCGCCAATGGCGGCAATCTTCTCCGCGGGTAGCAGGTTCGCGCGGGCAATCTCGATACCGACCATCGTCAGCGGCAGCCCGGCGCGCAGGACGATGCGGGCGGCCTCTGGGTCCGCCCAGACGTTGAACTCGGCGGCGGGGGTGACGTTGCCGGGGGCGTTGGCGGCGCCGCCCATCATCACCACGCGCCGCAGCATCCCGCCGATGGCCGGCTCGCGCCGCAGTGCCAGGGCGATGTTCGTCAGCGGCCCGAGTGTCACCAGGGTCAGTTGCCCGGGCGCGGCGGTGATGCGTGCGATCAACGCATCGACGGCGTGACCGGGCGTAGCATCGGGGGAGCGCGGGCGCAGGCCGAGATTGCCCAGGCCGTCATCACCGTGGGCATCCACGGCGCGCCGGTGCTCAACGAGCAGCGCGCCACCGGCCCCGGCATAGACGGGCACGTCACCGGCGTCGCACAACTCCAGCACGTAGCGGGCGTTGCGGACGGTGTGCTCCATCCCGACATTGCCGGCCACCACCGTCAGCGCCTCCACCCGCGCCCGCGGATGGCGCAGCGCCATCATCAGCGCAATCGCGTCATCGACACCAGGATCGGTATCGATCAACAGCCGCAGTGGCGGGCTGGCCGGTTCGGTCATGGCGGTGTCCTCTCGGTGCATGGTAGCGGACCAACCTGCCGGTTGCCGCCGTTCGACGGCTCCTCAACCAGCAGCAGCGGTAATAGAGACGTTTCCTCGCGCGGATGGTTGCCCCTTGCCGCCCGGTGGCGCGCCCCGCGCCGGCGCGGTCCCATCACGTCTGCCGGAGCGCGTCATGCCGAGCCGTTGGGCCCCGGGGGCCACGCTTGTTGCCCTCCTCACCTCCCTATCCGTTTTCGTGTTTGCCGGTGCTCCCCCTGCCGCCGCCCAGTCCGCGCCGCTGCCCCGGCTGGCGCACACAGCCACCGCTGAGCCGCACCCCGTCACAACGGGTGCGCTGCCGTCGCCCCTGCGCGAAGGTGTCCGGCCGGACCCAGGCACGGCAGAGCTGCCGCCACCGCTCCGCCGCACGCCGCGCAAAGACGCCCCAGCCGGGCCGCTCACCACCGGTAGCAGCCGGGCGGACTCGCCCCGTGCCGAGCGCGAGACGCTGGGCACGCTCCGCCAGTTTGACGGCTTTGCCGAGAGCGAGGCCCGGCGGCTCCCGCCCGACCCGTCCGTAGCCGTGGGGCCAAACGACATTGTGCAGACGGTCAACGCCTCGTGGAAGGCGTTCAGCAAGACCGGCGCGGTCACCCGTGGGGCGGTCACCTTTCGCGCCTGGTTTGCGGATCTGAGCCCGGCGCTGGACGGCTTCTTCAATCCGCGGGCGATGTACCGCGATGGCCATTACTACATCGTGGTCGCGTACCTGGACATGGCCGCCGAGCGGTCGTTTCTGGCCGTGTCCGTCTCGCAGAGCAGCAACCCCAACGGTAGCTGGTGCAACTACGCGCTGAACGGTGTGATGGGGGCCACGCGGGACGATTTCGCCTATGCCGACTTTCCCGGCGTAGGGCTGACCGCTGGCGCGCTGGTGATCGGTACCGACCACTACCGGTTCAGCGATGGGGAGTTCACCGGGGCGATGATGACGGTAGTGCCGCGCGGCGATCTGGAGCGGTGCGGCGCAGCCACAGTGCGCCAGTTCACCGGCTTCGTCAACGAGGACGGCGGCCGGGCAATCGGCCTGCAACCAGCGCTCGATTGGGACAGCTCCGGCCCGATCTACGCGGTCAACTCGCGCAGTCCCTTCGCCTCGTGGGCAAACAGCGTCAGCGTCTGGCGGCTGGACCACGCCCTGACCGACAGCACCTGGGACCGGTTCACGGTGGGGACGCAAGGCTACAGCAATCCGCCCGATGCCCCCCAGCCCAACACCGGCACGCGCATCCCCACCGGCAACGCCGCCATGCTGGGGGCGCAGAAGCGCAACAACGTGCTGTGGGCGGTGCACGGCAGCGCCGTCAATCCCGGTTGCGGCAGCGCCTGGCAATCCGGCGTGCACTGGCTGGCGCTCAACGCCCCGGCCACGGGCGCGCCGTCGCTCCAGCAGGATGGGCTGCTGTACGGCGCCTGCGGTGAGGCGTACTTCGCCCCCAATCTGGGCGTGGACGGCGCGGGCAACCTGGCCGTTGCGTTCAACCGCTCCAGCAGCAGCGTGGCCGTGCAGGTGCGCTATGCCGGCCGTCATACCAGCGACCCGCCCGGTACGCTCCAGCCCAGCGAGCTGCTGATCCAGAGCGGGGCGTACACCGAAACGCGCTACTGGTGGGGCAACTTTGCCGGTGTGCACGTGGACACCGCGGACCCGGGCACGCTGTGGATCACGGGCCCGTACCTGCGCGGTACCAACTCCTGGGGCACCCGCATCGGTCAGGTGAGCGTGACGGGTACGGCCGCCGCGCCACCGGCGGCGCCTGCCAACCTGCGGCTGGGGACGGTCACCGACAGCAGCATCCAGGTACGCTGGGATGACCAATCGTCCACCGAGACGGCATTTGAGGTGCAGCACACGCCCGCCGGCTCGACCAGCTGGAGCACCGTCAGCGTGGGGGCAGGGGCGACGTCATGGACCCACACCGGGCTGACGGCGGGGCGGTCGTATCAGTACCGGGTACGTGCCTGCAACAGCGCCGGCTGCTCGGCGTACACGGCCACGCTCACGGGCACGACCACCGGCGGCGCGCCGCCTGCCACACCAGCCAACGTCCGCCCCGGCACGGTAACGGACACCAGCATTCAGATCCGGTGGGATGACGCCAGTAGCGATGAGACCGCCTTCGAGATCGCGTGGACGGCCGCCAGCCCGATCGGCTACAGCATCGTCTCGCTGGCGGCCGGCACGCAACTTTGGACGCACACCGGGGTGACGGCGGGCAAGGCGTATTACTACCATGTCCGCGCCTGCCGCGGCGCCACCTGCTCGGCCTGGACCGGAGCGCTGACGGTGACCGCAGGCAGCCCGCCTGCCACGCCGGTGAACGCCCGGCTGGGCACGGTCACCAACAGCAGCATCCAGGTGTTGTGGAACGATGTCGCCGGCAACGAGACGGCCTACCACGTCACCTGGAGCCGCTCGGAGCCGATCAGCTGGCAGACGGTGGCATTACCGGCGGGGGCGACAAGCTGGCAGCATACCGGCCTGGGGCCGGGGGAAACGTACTACTACTTTGTCCGCTCCTGCCGGGGCGAGGCGTGCTCGGCGTATACGCCCGGTGTGGTGGGCACCACCGGCGGCGTCAATCCACCGGCCCTGCCGGAGAACCTGCGCGCCGGGAACACCACCGCCACCAGCATCCAGATCCTGTGGGACGATGCCTCCGGAGACGAAACCGGCTTTGAGGTAGCATGGACACCGGTCAGCGCACAGACGTGGAGCACCGTCCGCCTGGGCGCCAATACCACGAGCTGGACGCACAGCGGGCTGAGCGCGGGCAGCAGCTATTACTACGCCGTACGCTCCTGCAAGGGCGGCGTCTGCTCGGCGTACACCGGCGCCATCGCCGCCGGTACCAGCGGCGCGCGCCCGCCCGTGACGGACAGCGCCGCGCCCGTGCCGCAGCCGCCGCTGCCGGCGCCGCCGCCTTAGCCTGCGGGCACGCGCGCCAGGAAGCTGGCGTAATCGACGAAGGCCGCCAGGCCGCGCCGCTCCAAGGCGACATCCTGCTCCATCGCGGTGGCGAAGGCATCGTCTCCGGCGGCGCGTTCGGCGGCGGCGGTGGCGAGCATCGGCGCGTGGTACGGCTCCCACGTCTCCGCACCGTGCACGACGATGCGCTCCACCCGCAGGCCGCAGCGCTCGATGACGGCGGCATACTCGGCGGCGGAGTTGGTGGTAGGCAGGCTGGCGAACCAGGACCACTCCGGGCCGAGCGGCGCATCGGGCTGCACCCGCCAAACGATATCGGAGACCGCCACCACGCCGCCGGGGCGGACGGCGCGCGCCAGCTCGCGCAGACACGGCTCCAGCCCGACGATGGAAGGCGCACCGATGCAGTAGCCGCCGTCCGCCGCGCCGTCCCGCAGCGGCAGGCGGGCGCCGTCTCCCAGCACGAACGCCACCTGCCTGGCCAGCCCGCGGGCTACCCGCTTGCGCGCCGCCACGCGCACAAACGGCGGCCAGCGGTCTACCCCCAGCACGGTATACCCGGCCTCTGCCATCCGGCAGGCGGCCTCACCCTTGCCGGAGGCAACCTCCACCAGCCGTGCCGCCCCGGTCCCGGCGAGCGCCGCTTGCAGCAGCGCCAGCGTCTCCGGCTCGGCTGGGGTGAGGAACTCCTGCCCAGCGTAGATGCGCGACCAGCGGTCCGTCATGCGACGCCCGCTGCCCGCGCCTTGGCGACGAACTGTGGGTAGGTGGTGGCGATCTCATCCAGCACGGGGCCACGCAGCGTAGCCAGCTCCTCGGCGGACGGCGGCAGGGTGGGACCGGCGCCGGCGGCCAGCGCCAGGTCAAAGCCGGTATTGGCGGCCACCTCCTCCAGCGTATGGCCGGGGTGATACGACTCCAGCTCCAGCCGGCCGGCGTCCTGGTTGTAGGTCAGCAGCGCCAGCGGCGTCACCACCTTGCTCGGCCCGCCCGGGCGGCGCACCCACTCCGGCGAAGCACCGGGGCTGGTGACGAAGTCTACCTTGGGCACAAACAGGCGGCGGCTGTGCTCGGTGCGGAACAGGATCACCCGCTTGGTGACGAAGTACAGCACGCCCGAGCCAAAGGCGCCGGGGAAGCGGCGAGCGGGCTGCTCGTAATCGCCCAGGACGTGCAGATTGATGTTGGCCTCGGCGTCGATCTGGATACCGCCAAGGAAGAACAGGTCCAGCCGCCCGCGCTGGGCAAAGTCAAAGAACTCCTTGCCGCTGGCGAACGGGTAATAGCGCTCGGAGCCGAGGATGATCACCCGTGTACGCGGCGCATGCAGCCGCTGTGCCAGCAGCACACCGCTGGCGGGGATGGGCGAGTTCGCCCCGGTGGCGACCGTCTCCCCATCGCGCACCTGGCGGCTGATCACCACCGACATCATCTCTTCCGGGGTGAAGGCGAGATCGGCCATCGGCGGTCCTCCCTTCCGTCGAGCTTGCAGCGGCCGGGGGCCCCTCGCCCGCCACGGCAGGGGACGAGGGGCCGTCTCCGGCTGCCCCACGGCATTAGTCACCCACGGGCGCAGCCAGCACCTGTTCCAGATAGGCAGCGTGATGCTCCGGGCCGGTGACCTCGCCGGCCAGGTAGGCGGCCCAGGCGTCCTGGGTGCGGGCGGCGGTGACGTAGCGCTCGACGGCGGCGTGGTCCTCGCGGTAGTGGGGGCTGCAACCCATCGGATGCGCGCCGTGCGGGGCCGGGGCCACGACATGCACGTAGATACCGGGGATCACCTGCTCGTTCGCGCCGATCTGCTCCGGCTCTCCGGCAAGCACCTCCTCCACGGTGGCGATGACGAAGCGGGCCGCCTGAGCCAGCAGCGGCGCATCGCCGCGAGCGGGCAGCACCAGGCTGCCATCTGGCAGGGCGCGGGAGGCGTGAATCAGGGCAAAATCCGGGGTAATGGCCGGGACAACGGCCACCTGGTACGCCGGGTTGAACGGGTCGGGCACGGTGCGGAAGTCATCGCGCACGCGCATCAGGTCCGAGCCGGCCAGGCCGGGCACCGGGGCGAAGGTGAGCCCAGACGCTCCAGCCTGGAGCGCCATCAGCATCACCGGTCAGGTCGAGTCCTTGATCCGGACGCTGCGATCCACCGCCGCGCGGGAGAAGTTGGGGGCAAAGCCGCTCTCGCCGAGCTGCACGGCTGATGATTCGACGGAGCGTACGCAGCCGGCGCCGATCAGCAGGTCTGCCGCCAGCCCGCCGGTGGGCACGCCCACCAGATGCAGGTCGCGCGCGCCGCGCTTGACCAGCGCCCGCACCACGGCCATTGGCGCGGGGGCCACCATACCAATCGAGGCGCCGTCCGGAATCAGCGCGGCGGCTGCTTCCGGGGTGAGGAACTGAGCCATCCCGTTGCCTCCTTGTTGTGGTGCGGCCAGCATACTCCTTTCCACCGGCCGGCGCGTCCGCAGCGGCAAACCTCCGCTCCAGCGTGCAGGGGCGCCCCTCTCAGATGAACAGGCCATCACCGATGCCGCCGGCGATCTGCTCGTCGCTCCAGCCCAGCAGTTCGCCGTAGACCGCGAAGCTGTGCTCGCCGAAGGCAGGCGGAGCGGCGGGCAGCGGCAACGGCCTGCCCGCGATACGCACCGGGAAGCGGTCCATGGCTATGTCTCCGTGGGTGGGGTGAGCGGCGCTGGCCAGCCAGCCGCGGGCGGCCAGCTGCGCATCGCGCTCGCTCAGGTCCTGCGCGTTCTGCACCGTGCCCGCCGCCACACCGGCCGCCTGCAACTGCCGCATCGCTCCCTCTGCCTCGCGCGCCGCCGCCCACTCCGCCAGCCGCGCATCGATGCGGGCGCGGGCGGCGCGCCTGCCATCCACGGTGGCCAGTTCCGGCGCGCTCAGCCCTGGTTCTCCCACGGCAGCGGCCAGCCGCGCCCACTCGGCATTATCGCGCGCGGCCACCGCCAGCCAGCGGCCGTCTGCGCAACGGTAGACCTCGTGCGGCGCCGGGTCGGAGAAGGGGTCGCGGTTGCCCGCCGCCACCGGCTCGCGGCCGGTGTTGAGGTACTCCACGTAGGCCGCGCCGGTGAGGAAGACGCCCACCTCCAGCTGTGAGAGGTCGATATCCTGGCCGCGGCCGGTGCGCTCGCGGGCGTGCAGCGCCTCCAGCAGGGCGAGTGCCCCAGCCAGGCCGCTGGCGTGGTCGTTATAGGAGAAGCCGTAGCCGCAGTCGCGCTCGCCCGCGGGGCCGGTGAGCGCCGTCAGCCCGCAGAGGGCATGAATGGTGGGGGCGTAGGTGACAAAGTCGCGCCAGGGACCGGTACGGCCGCAGCCGGATAAGCCGGCCGTGATGATGCGCGGGTTCCAGGCGCGCAGCTGCTCGGCGCCCAACCCCCAGCGCTCCAGCACGCCGGCGCTGAAGTTATCGATGACGATGTCGGAGCGCTCCACCAGCCCGCGCATCACCTCCAGGGCGCGGGGGTGCTTCATGTTCAGGCGGATGGAGCGCTTGCCTCGCCCCCACATCATGAAGTACGGGTGGTCATTGCCGTTCGCCCCCTGCGAGCGCACCTCCGTCTGAATGCGAATGATGTCCGCACCCAGCTCGGCCAGGGTGCGCGTTGCCCACGGCCCGGCCAGCACCCAGGTAAAATCCAGCACCCGCACCCCGGCAAGCGGCCGGTCCGGCGGCGCGCCCGTACCGGTGGGGGCAGCAGCGCGCACGGGCCAGGCGGCAAGCGCCGTTGCCGGCGGCTCGGGCGCGGCGGGCGGCGGCGCGGGTGGCGGAGCGGGCGTCTCCGGCAGGCGCACGAGCGGGCCGGGGATGCGTACCTCCGGCCCGTCCCACGCCACGGCGCGGAACACTCCCCGTGCCTCTAGCTGGGGCGAGGCTGCCGCTTCTGCTACACCTTGCACCAGGCCGTACGGCAGCCCGCGCCGCTGCCCTTCCAGAAACAGCGCCGCCGCCGCCTTGTCCCTGGCCCAGGCGCGGATCGCATCCATGAAGGCCAGCATCCGCGCGGCGTAGGTGGGTCCGGGCGCCATCGTGCGCAGGTCCTCGAAGCCGTCGATACCGTGCTCCGCCAGCCAGTCGATCTGCTCGCCCAGGGCACTGGCGGGGGTGATCATAATGTGGCCGTCGCGGCAGGCCATCACGTCGTAGGCGGAGGACCAGTGCAGCGCCCGCTGCCGCTGAGCGATGGCGCGCGGCAACTGGTTCTGGAAGAACCAGTACATCAGCACCTGCTCGGTGTTGGCGATGACGGCCTCGTGCAGCGAGAGATCAAGGTGCACGCCGCGGCCGGAGCGCAGCGCCGCCAGGGCGCAGATGGCGGCGTAGAAGCTGCCGGTCATCGCGGTCTGCCGCCCCCAGCCGTTGACGGGCGCCTCCGGCCCGCCGGTGACGGACAGCACGCCACCCAGCGCCGCCTGCACCAGGTCTCCCGCCTGCCAGCCGGCGCGCGGCCCTTCCCGGCCGAACGGTGTCAGGGAGATGTGCACCAGCCGGGGGTTGTCTTGGGTGAGATCGGGGAAATCAAGCCCGCGTGCGGCCAGGCGGCCGGGCGGCTCTGTCTCGATGAGGATGTCCGCGCGGGCGGCGAGGGCGCGGAAGGTGTCGCGGCCGTCGGGGCGGTCCAGGTCCAGCGGCAGGAAGCGGGTACCGCCGTCCAGCCACCAATCGAGCACGCCACCGCGCACGTTCAGCGGCGGGCCGGGATCGCCCCGGCGCAACCGCAACACATCCGCCCCTGCCTCGGCGAGGAGCTTGCCCGCCGCCCGCCCGCTCGCATCCGTCAGATCCAGCACCCGCACCCCGGCGAGCGCGCCCCCTGTTGCCATGACCCCTCCCGCGCCTCGACATCCTGAGCGGCCCCATTCTACGCGGAGCAACGCCATCAGGGGATCGCGCGCGGCCGGGGGCCGGTGCTCGGCACCGTGTTGATATGGCGATGCACTACTGGTAGCGTGGCCGCAAGCGTGCTCGTGCAGCGCCGGCGTCTGGTACTGACGAGCGGGAGGTGTGGCCGATGAGCGCGCCACCGCGGAGACGGCAGCTGGAAGATAGCGTTCCAAGCGCCGCTTGGTCGCTGGCCCAGGTGAACAACCAGACTGCCCTTCCTGCGATTGCCAAAGACCGGATACTCACCGAGGCCATTGAGGACGCAGTAAAGCGCTTGCCGACACACCATGACTTGCGCGTTGGCGATGCCCGGCATCTGTCCACGCTTCCAGAATCCAGTGTCCACCTCGCACTCACGTCGCCGCCATACTGGACCCTCAAGAAGTACCCTGAGCGCAATGGCCAGCTCGGTGCGGTGGAAGACTACGAGGACTTCCTAGAACAGTTGGATAACGTATGGAGAGAGGTATTTCGCGCACTCGTACCGGGCGGGCGGCTGATAATCGTCGTGGGGGATGTTTGCCTATCACGTCGTCAGTTCGGGCGGCATGTTGTGATGCCGCTGCACGCAGGGATCCAAGAGCACTGTCGCAGGCTTGGCTTTGACAATCTTGCCCCGATTATCTGGTACAAGGTAAGCAATGCAAGGCTAGAAGTAGAGAATGGTTCTAGCTTCTTGGGTAAACCATATGAACCTGGTGGCGTGATTAAGCATGATGTTGAATGGATTCTCTTTCAGCGCAAGCCAGGTGGATATCGCAAACCTTCCTTAGCAGAACGCATTCTCTCTGTTATTCCGGAAGCAAGCCATCGCGAATGGTTCCAACAGATATGGACAATCTCTGGCGCATCGACACGCCTTCATCCGGCGCCCTTCCCGTTGTCGCTAGCAGAACGGCTGGTGCGAATGTTCAGCTTCGTCGGCGACACCGTCTTAGATCCGTTTATGGGCACTGGAACAACGAATCTCGCGGCGGCACGATGGGGGCGCGATAGCATCGGCGTTGACATCGAACCGCACTATGTTGCCATGGCGCAGCGCCGGCTCAATGAGAGAGCCGTCCATCAAGGCCGTTTCTTGGACATAACTGGATGACGATGGCCAGCCCTTCCTTTCCTGAAGACGTATTCGCCGATGCCGTTCGTTTCTTCTGGGCGATGCGCAAGGATCAGGCTAATGCACAGCAGATCCGTGGATTGATGGACCAGGGGTCTCGGAGCGCCGTGACCGGCGGCAAACAGATGGATGGATTCACCCGTCTGATCAACGAGTACATACGCGCTGCAGGCGTGAATCCTTTGAATATCAAGCTCAAGTCAACGGAGTTACCCGGCTACTTCCGGCCAGAGAAGAAGTGGGACATCGTCGTCCTTACGCGCGATGGTGATCTGTCTGCTGTGATTGAGTTGAAATCACACGTGGGGTCGTTCGGAAACAACTTCAACAACCGCACCGAAGAGGCAATGGGATCTGCGCTGGATATCTGAACGGCGTACCGAGAAGGCGCGTTCCGTACGTCACCCCAGCCGTGGCTGGGCTATCTCCTGCTGTTGGAGCAGTCTTACGCCTCTCAGCGGCCAGTGGCGAATCGACAGCCACACTTCGATGTGTTGCCGGAGTTCCGTAACACAAGCTACGCGCAGCGTTACGAGCTCTTCTGTCGCAGATTGGTGCGTGAGCGCCACTATTCGAGCGCCTGCTTTCTGCTCGCGAATCTGGCCGATGCCGGACAACCCAATAACTATGTCGAACCCGCTGCGGACTTGGGCGCGGCGCAGTTTCTCAGCGGCCTCCTGCGCCATGTTGCTCGCGCCTGATGGCGCGTGCGTGACGAGGACCGCTTCCCTCACGCCCGTCGCCGCAGGATGTAGTGCGTTTGCAGGCCGGCAGCAGCCGGCTCGCGGTGGAAGTCCATGGCGATATAGCCGGCATCGAAGGCAGCGAGGAAGGCGGCGCGCACCGCCTGTTGCCACACCTGGGCGGTCTCCGGCTCGTAGGCCTTCACGGCGACGATATCCGGCGGGATATGGATGTGCACCATGGCGGCGTCCGGCAGGCCGCCCAGCTCCGCCAGGTGGCCATCTGCATCGACGAGCACCCGCGCTGCTGGGGTGTCCTCATCGGAGCGCGCCCCCAGCCAGTGTTGCGGCCGCTCTTCAACCGGCCACTCCACCAGCAGCCGGTCTGTTTCCAGCCCGGCGTTGAGGCTGTCCGTGCGCTCACCGAAGTAGTTGACCTGATAGGTGCGGCTGGTGGCGCCGAGCCGGTGCAGGTTGAAGTTGGCGTTGCCGGACTGGAGCGGGTCGTAGGACCAGGCCACCAGGTCCAGCCCCTGCGCCCGCGCCCAGTCGCGCTGCGCCACCTTCAGCCCGCCGCCGACGCCGTGCGACTGGTACGCCGGGTCTACGGCGGCGAGCTGCGAGTACAGCGCCCAGCGGCCATGCACCCGGCCCAGATAGCCGAAGGCGAAGCCGATCAGCCGCTCGTCTTCAAAGGCGCCCAGCACCAGCCCGCCGGCGTGCTGGACGCTGATCATGGTGGCGATGGGCACCACGTAGCCATCTTCGACGATGCCCCAGGCCAGGCGCTGCAATGCCTGGCAGGCGCGGTATTCCTCCACCGTCGCAACCGGCCGGATCGTGATCGCAGGCGACAGCGGCATGGCGGGCGCTCCCTTCAGTCGCGTGGCAGCCGGCGTCCGGCCGCCTACCTACCCCCTACAACCCGTACTTCTCCACCATCTCTTCGTCAAAGAGGATGTTGCCGGTGAAGGACTGGGGCGGCTGCTCCAGGATCCAGATGGCGGCTTTGCCCATCGCCAGCGCCTCTTCGAAGTCGAGATCGGGATTGTCTTTGCTGTTGCCGGCATAGATGTTGCCGGGGGTCTTGATGCGGCCCTGGGGGGACAGGACGTTGACGCCGATGTTGTCGCTCTGTACCTCCATCGCCAGCGCCTGGGAGTACCGCTCCAGCGCCGCCTTGGTCATACCGTAGAAGGCGCCGCCGGCCTTGCCCCGTGCCTGCTGCTCGGCGCTGTACGGGCCGGGGCCGGGAAAGACGCCGGCCCGGGAGGAGATCATGATGATGTGGCCGCCACCGGAGTTCTTGATCGCGTCCAGCACGGCGCGGGCCGCCATGATGGGGGCACGGATGTTCAGCCGGTAGAGCAGGTCCAGGTGCCGGGGCTGTACCGTGCGGGTGTTACCCGGGATCAGCACCGAGGGGTTGTAGATGAAGCCGTCCATCCGGCCGAAGGTTTCCAGCGTCTTGGAGACCAGCATCTCCAGGTCTTCATCTTTGGTGACATCCACCCGCAGGGCGAGCGCCTTAGCCCCTTGCTCCTCCACCTCGCGCGCTACGGAGTAGATCGTCCCCGGCAGCCGCGGGTCGGGCTGCGACTCCGAACGGGCAGCCACCACCACGTTCGCCCCGGCCGCGGCCAGCGCCACCGCCATATCCCGGCCGATGCCCCGGCTAGCGCCGGTCACTGCCACCACCTTGCCACTGAGCGACATCGCACGCCTCCCATGCATGGTGCCGGTAGTGTGCCATGTTCCGCGCGCTGGCGTCAGGCTGGCCGCGTGCTGTGCTGCGCGCACCGCGTCTGGGGCCGCAGTGAGGGCCTGCCAGGCGCCAGCCCGCCCAAGGTTGAACGCTAACGGCTGACAGCGCGATACGGCACACTGTCTCCCAAAACAGGGAGCACAGCGGATGCGGTATCTGCGGCTGGCGGCAGGGACAGACGGCATCAGCCGGTTTAGCGAACAGACGCCGGAGCTGGCGGCGGGGGGTGGCGCGTCGGAGCTGTCCGCGCCGGTGCCACTGGGTGGGGCAGTGTTTCTTCAGATTGCCGCCGGGACAGACAGCCTCCCCCATCCGGCGCCGCGGCGGCAGTTCCTCGTTGTGCTGAGCGGCGCGGCCGGTATCACCGACGGCGCGGGCCGCACGGAGCACTGCGGCCCCGGCGCGCTGGTACTGGTGGAGAACACCACCGGCGCCGGACACCGCACGCGCGTCACATCCTCCGGGCCACTGGTGCTGCTGACGCTGCCGCTGGCGGGGGAGCGGCTGGAGTACGGTCCTGCTCCGGCCGAAACCAGCCCGGTAGCGCGCTTCTTCGGCATCCACACCGCCGCGGACGGCGGATCGGTTTTTCGCGATGAGGTGGCGGCGGCGGCCGGCCGATCGCTGCTGGGCGTGACCTCCCCGGTGTACCCGGCCACGGCGCTGATCTTCCGGCGCAGCGCCCCTGACCAGCACATCGACTGGCACCCCGCCCCGCGGCGGCAGTTCGTCGTGACGGTGGCGGGCGCGGCGGAGGTAGAGGCGACGACGGGCGAGGTGCGCGCCATCGGCCCCGGGACGGTGATGCTGGCCAACGACCTCACCGGCAAGGGCCATATCACACGCAGCGCCGCACCGGTGGAGCGGCTGTCATTGTTCATTCCGCTGGCAGACTGAGGCCGCGCAGGCCACCGAAGCGAAACGAACCACAGAGAGGCACGGGGCGGCACGCGCCGCTGCCTGTGCCGGTGCGGAGGACGCGATGCATATTCGCGAAGCGACGGCCGGTGATGCGGCGGCCATCGCCGGCATTTACAACCAGGGCATTGAAGACCGGCTCGCGACGCTGGAGACGCAGACCCGCACACCGGAAGAGCGGGCAGCGTGGCTGGCGGCGCGCGGCCCGCGCCATCCGGTGCTGGTGGCTGAAGCGCCGGATGGCGCCGTGCTGGGCTGGGGCTCCCTCAACGCCTTCAATCCCCGCCCGGCGTATGACCACGTGGTGGACTTCTCCGTGTACGTGGGGCGCGAGCAGCGCGGGCGCGGTATCGGTGATGCGCTGCTAACAGCGCTGGAGGTGCGCGCCCGTGCCATCGGCTATCACAAGATGGTGCTGGCTGCCTTCCCCACCAACCGCGCCGGCATGCGCCTGTACGAGCGCCACGGCTTCACCACCGCCGGCATCTACCACGAACAGGGCCTGCTCGACGGCCGCTGGGTGGACGTGATCGTGATGGAGAAGCTGCTGACGTAGTTCGGCTACCGCCGCTCCGGCTCGGCGCTGCCGTGCTCTAGGTGTTCGTCCGGCGTTAGGTCACGGTCGCCGCGGATGTGGGCGCCAGGGGCGGGCGAGCCCGCCTTGTGACCGCCGCGGGAGAAGTCCGGGCCGCCCGTCTCCGGCGCAAAGTCCGCCGGGCCGCCGATACCGGCATGGGCCGGGCCACCCTTCTGCCCGCCCGCCAGCGGCCGGTCATCGGAGATATCGGTGTGGATGTGCTCGCGGTCGCTCATGTGCTGCTCCCTGTGGTCACGGCATTCGGTATCCGGTCGCTCGGCTCTCCGGCTACCGGATGCCGGATGCCACCCGTCCCCAACATACCCCCACCGGCCAGCGGGCATATCGACCGTCCGGGTAAGCTTCTGCCCCGGCGATCCGCGCGACGATGAGGGCGCGGCCCGCGTGCGGGAACCGCAGGAGGTAAACGATGTACGAACGAGAATCTGAACAGGTGACGCGCCGTGTGTCGCGCCATGACCACGACGTCCCTGATAGCGTGGTCGAGCGGGTGGACCGGGCGACGCTGGCGACCGATACGGTGAGTGACCGGCATCACGCCGCGGTGCTGGTGAACCGGGCGGTGTACCTCGTGTTCGGCGTGATAACGGGGCTGCTGCTGATCCGGTTCGTGCTCAAGGCGCTGGGCGCGAGCGAGAACGCCGCGTTCACCTCATTCATCTACGGGCTGACGGAACCACTCCTCGCGCCGTTCGCCGGCATGTTCGGCACGCCTGCCACCGAGCAGGGTAGCGTGCTGGAGCTGCATACCCTGGTGGCGATCATCGTCTACGCCCTGCTCGCCTGGGTGATCTCCGCCGTTCTCAACCTCCTGCTCAGCCCGCGCCGCACGGTCGCATAGCAGGAAGCGAAGTCCGCAGGGCAGGGGGACTGCCGCCTCCTGCCATCCCCTCGCTTCCCGCTCCCGGTGTGGTAGTCTGGGCTGCCAGATGCGCGCGGGAGGGATGCGATGTCACATCTCAGCGGCAAGTACGCCATCGTTGGGGTAGGGGAGACCGATTACAGCCGTGGCTCCGGGCGCAGCACCCGGGCGCTGGGCGTGCAGGCGCTGCGCAAGGCAATGCTGGATGCCGGGCTGGACCGCCACGGTATCGACGGGATGCTGTCGTACCACGGTGGTGACTCCACCGACTCCACCGCCATCGCCTCCGACCTGGGCATCCGCCTCAACTTCTACATGGATTGCTCCGGCGGCGGCTCCAGCACAGAGGCGCTGATCGGCATCGCCATCGGCGTGATTGAAGCGGGTATGTGCCGCACCGTCGCCATCTTCCGGGCGATGAACGGATTCACCGGTGTGCGCATCGGCGGCACGGGCGTGCGCGCAGCGGCTTCGGTGGGCGGCGGCGCGCTGTTCACCCGGCTGTACGGCCAGTCGAGCGCCGCGCAGACCTTTGCCCCGTCCTTCATGCGCCACATGTACGAGTACGGCACCACCTCGGAGCAGGTAGCGCACGTCAAGGTCGCCCACTCCAAGCACGCCGCCGCCAACCCCAAGGCGCTGATGAAGACCCCCGTCACCATTGACGACGTGCTCAACTCTCGCTGGATCACCAAACCACTGCATCTGCTGGATTGCTGCCTGGAGACCGACAACGCCACGGCGATCATCGTGACCAGCATGGAGCGCGCGCGCGACCTGCGCCACACGCCGGCGCGCATCCTGGGTGTGGCCGGGCGCGTCTCCAAGCCGCGGGTCGATTACCACTGGGTGCACGGGCCGATCACGCGGGTGGCAGGCTACTACGCCAAGGACATCGTCTTCGGTATGGCTGGTATCGGCCCGGAGGAGGTCGATATCACCGGCAGCTACGACGCCTTCACCTTCACGACAATGCTGCAGCTGGAGGAGTACGGCTTCTGCCCCAAGGGAGAAGGCGGCGCCTACGTCTCCAGCGGCATCATCGAGCTGGGCGGCAAGCGCCCCAACAACACCAGCGGCGGTCACCTGTGCGAGGGCTACACCCACGGCATGAGCATGGTGATCGAAAACGTCCGCCAGTTGCGCGGCCAGGCCGATGACTACTGCCCCGGCTGGGCAGAGGGCCGGCATAGCTACGACTACCGCCCCGGCGGCTGCCGCCAGGTACGCAACCCCACGATCACCATGAACCTGGGCTGGGCCAACCCCGCCACCGGCTCCGCACTGATCCTGACGAACACGTAGCGGAGCCCTCCCCCCCGTACCCTACGTCTGGGCCGGCGGCCGGACAGTGACGGTGTAGGTCACCGCGCCGCCCGGCTGGGGCAGGGCGCTGAGGAAGGCCTGCAGGCGGCGCTCGGCCTCGGTGGCGGCCTCCTCCAGGATGCCCAGGCTGATGGCCTGCTCGCGGGCGGCACGCAGCACGTCGTCGGCGGCGCGGTCGCGCAGGTCCGTCTCGCTCAGACCCAGCCGGCCGCCGGCGCGGGTGATGATTCCCTGGCTGGTGGCCATATCGAGCGAGCCGGGCTCCAGCTCGGTGCTGAGGATGCGCGGCGCGGGCAGGTGCAGGATGACGCGCGCTGCCTCACCCTCGCGCACGACCTCGATATCCTCCGGCCGCACCCCGTCGAGGTCCACCCCCGCGGTCACGGTGGCGCGGGCGCGGACCCGCAGCTCCTGCCCCGCCAGCCAGCCGGGCAGCCCGGCGCGCACCGGCCCGGCACGCAGCTCCTTATCCTGGTCAATGCGCGCCTGCCCGGCATAGTGATGTTTGACCGTGCCCAGCTCAAAGGCCCGTACCCGCCGCAGCAGTTCGGTCTCGTCTAGCACCGTCGTGCCGGCATCGTGGATACCTGCCTGCAACAGGTTCGCCTGCGTCCAGCGCCAGGCCGCTACGCTACCGAGCACCAGCACAACGGCCGCCACGGCCACCGCCAGCAACGCGCGCCAAGCCCCCCGGTGCGCCGGGACTGCGGGCGGGAGCGGGATATGATCCTGCATACGAGTGATGTACCCCCTACTCATACGATAGCAGAGCAATCCCCCGTCCGGGGAAGACGCGCCGCCCCCACTCCGGCGATGGAATGGGGGCGGCTGATGCAGGCTCGCGCTCGGCGCCGGTTCTAGCTGCGGTTGCCGCGCTGGCCGTTACCGGCCGGCACGGGCTCGCCGGCGGCGGTGGCGGTGCGGCTGGCGTTACCGCTGTAGGTGGTGGCGGTGCCCGTCGCCTCGCCGGTGCGGCCGGCCATGCGGGAGACGCGCAACTCGTTGCGGATATCCTTGACCCCTGCACAGCGCTCGGCGATGTCCTCGGCCATGCGCTTTTGGCGGCGGTCCTCCACCATGCCGGTGAGGATCACCTCGCCCTGCTCGACCTTCACCTCAATCTCGCTGGCGTCAATCTCGCCGTGCTGGGTGAGCGCCTCGCAGACGTCCTCGCAGATGCGGTCATCGTTGCGGCGGTAGCCCTTGGGGCCGCGACCGCTGTGGGGGCCGGCTTCGCCTTGGGCACGGTAGCCGGCGCCCCGCTCGCCGTACCACTCTCGCTCGCTGGTGCCGCCGTCGCCGTACCAGGGACGGCCCGCCTCCTGCGGCCGGCCAGACATCCGCCCCTCACCATCGCGGTAGCCGCGGGCTTCGCGCGGCTGATAGCCGGTGGTGCGGCTGGGATGGCCCTGGTAGCGCTCGTCGCGCAGTTCCGGCGGGCTCTCCGGCATCTCCCAGCCGCGGCTGTCATCGCCGCGCCACACATCCGGCGTCTCCCACCGGCCCTCACGCGGATAGCGGTCCTGATTGGTCATTGGTCATACTCCAAGGTTGATGATCCCAGCGTCGCGCGGGGGAACGACGCCGGGATCATCCCTGCGTGGTAGGCCGCCGCGGTCTACCACCAGCGGGGGAGGGGCTACCTACCACGAACGCAGGGCGTGCGCTGGGCGCGGCTGGCAGACAGTGGGCTCATCAGCCGATCAGGCCCGCAGCGGCCACGGGGGACGGCGCCCCCGGGGATCGGCCGCACCGGCAACGGTCGTGCGGGCGGTGACGGGGACGGCTCTGGGGCGGCCGTCCCCGTCATGACCGGCCGGATAACAGGATTCTTACAACGTGTCAGGTAAATTACGCCGATGATTGGGGGTATCGTCCGGACAGATATCCCCCGGCGGCAATGGCATCCTTCCATCAACGAGCCGCGGCGCTTCCCCTCTCCTCCCCTGGTGCCGCAACGCTGGCGGCTCGCTGATTGACGGCGGACCCCCACCCCAGGGGTCCGCCGTTCCCCTTTAAGGTTGCATCCGTTACCCCTCTGGCTCCGGGCTGGCATTTCCCCACGCCCGCCGCCGGACGATTGTGGGCCTGTGCCCGACAGACGTCTGACCGGCGCTACAGGACACTGATAAACGCCAGGGAGCCGGGACCAGGCCAGCCACACCGAGCGGCCGCATACCCCGCGCCACCCCCGGACTGGAAACGGAACCGAACGATGCCGCGTCACCGTCGGGTTGTGGTGCTGGCTGTGGCGGCTGCGCTGTTCTTGGCCGCCTGTGGCGGGAGCAACGCCGCCGGACGGGCCACCACGGCGCCGGCCTCACCGGCGGCGATGGCCGCCACCGCTGGTGACCCGGTGGATATCGCCACCCTGCCCGCGCACATCGCCGCCCGATACCGCTTCATCGAGCAGCATCAGCCGCTAGCCCGGCGGATGCCGTGTTACTGCGGCTGTGGCAGCCTTGGGCACCGTGACCTGGCCGATTGCTTCATCGGCCGGCAGGGCGGCTACGAGGGCCACGCGGTGGATTGCGGTGTCTGCATCGCCCAGGCCCAGGATGTAGAAACCATGCTGGCGCAGGGCATGACCGCCCGCGCCATCCGCGAACGCATTGACACGGTGTACGCCCCCATGGGGCCGGGCACCAATACGCCGAAACCGTAACCGTACGTGAGGATACGCCATGAAACCAACGTGCATCCTGCCCGTGCTGGCCGCCGTGATGCTGCTGGCCGCGTGCGGCGGGGGCAAGGAGGCGGCCACGAGCGCTACCCAGCCCGCGACGGCGGCGCGCGCGCAGGCCACCACGGCGGTTGCCGCCGGGCCGGTGGAAGCGGCCGGGGTGCGGGTGGCTGCGCCGTCCGTGGACCTGGGCCGGGTGCCGCTCAACACGCCGGTTCCGCACGCCTGGGTGCTGAACAACGCCAGCGCCGAGCCGGTGGCGCTCGGACAGCCGCGGGTCCAGACCCTGGAGGGCTGCTGACCGCCGTTGCCGGTCGTGGGTGCCACGACCATGCAGCCCGGGGCGGAGACGACGGTGAGCGTGACGATGAGCATGAGCAAGGGCATGGATGGCCCGCACCTGTTCCGGGTGACGGTGCCGGTGCTGAGTCAGAGCGGCGTGCGGGGCGAGCTGGTGCTGCACGTGCGGGCGAACTTTCAGTAGGAGCGCAGCGGGCGTTGTGACCGCCGGCGGAATCATGCCACGATGGGAAACCAACCGTCGCATCGCGGCAAGAAGCCGCAACGAAGGCAGCCATGAACACGCACACGCTTGAACGGGAACTGCTCCGCCGCAGCCGCCAGGTGGCGGCCCTCTCGCAGCTTGCCCAGGAGCTCGCCGGCTCGCTGGATACCGACCGGGTGGCGGGCTCCGGGCTCACCCACGCCCTGGCCGTCGCCGAGATGGACGCCGGTGAGGTGCTGCTGTGGGACGACGATAAGCACGCGCTGGTGCACTGCCTCCACGCCGGCGCTTCCTCGGAGGCATTCGCCGAGCAACAGGTGTTCGCTCCCGGCGATGGTGTCCCCGGCATGGTGCTGCGTACCGGCGGCGTGCTGGTGCTGGATGCCGTGGCCGCGCCGGAGCGGGTGCGCCGCCCCGGGCTGACCGCCGCCGGCTTCCGCACGCTGATCAGCCTGCCACTGCGAACCGAGGTGCGCACCATCGGCGTGATGAACCTCGCCGCCTTCGAGCCGCGCGCGGCCGACCTGGAGCTGGAGGAACTGCTGCTCGGGCTGGGCGGCCAGGTGGGCACGGCGCTGGACCGCGCCCAAACCTACGAGCGCGAGCGCAGGCTGCGCCGGCGGCTGGAGGCGCTCAACCAGGCGACACTGGCCATCGCCGGTGAACTGTCGCTGGCGACGCTGCTGCAGCGCATCTGCGATATCGCCCGGGAGCTGACCGGGGCGCGCTACGCTGCCCTGGGCGTGGCCGACCTGCGCCAGCGCCTGACCGAGTTCTTCACCTCCGGCATCTCCCAGGAGCAGCGTCAGAGCCTGGACCATCTGCCGGAGGGGCACGGGCTGTTAGGGCTGATCCTGCGCGGCGATGCCCCCGTGCGCGTGCCCAGCATCGCCCAGCACAGCATGTCGTACGGCTTCCCGCCCGGCCATCCGCCGATGAAGAGCTTTCTCGGTGTGCCGATTGTGCTGCGGGGCCGCAATCTCGGCAACCTGTACCTGACGGACAAGGAAGGCGACACCGCCTTTACCGGTGATGACGAGCAGGTGCTGATGCAACTGGCCGCCCACGCCGCCATCGCCATCGAAAACGCGCGGTTGTACGGCCGCACCTCAGAATCGCTGGAGCGGCGGGTCGCGGAGCTGCACGAGGCCAACGCCCAGCTGGCGTACCTGTCGTCGCTGGCGATCAGCGCGCAGGAGGAAGAGCGGCGGCGGCTGGCGCGCGAACTCCACGACGACACGGCGCAGGAGCTCGCCTCGCTGTTGGTGCGGCTGCGCGTGCTGGAGCGCACCACCGACCCGCACGAGCTGCGCGCCCGCCTGCACGAGTTCCGCGAGCTGATCGCCCGCGCACTGGACGGCGTCCGCCGGATGGCGATGGATCTGCGGCCCAGCGCGCTCGACGACCTGGGGCTGGTGCCCGCGCTGGAGGCGCACGCCCGCGCCATGACCGACCGCTGGGGCGTGCGCGTGCGCCTGTCCGCCACCGGCATCGAGACCCGCCTGCCGGCCGATGTCGAGCTGGTCACGTACCGCATCGTCCAAGAGGCGCTCTCCAACATCTTCAAGCATGCCCAGGCCACGGAAGTCAGCGTGGCGCTGGCGGCCGGCGCCGGCGAGCTGCACGTCCAGGTGCGGGACAACGGCCACGGATTCGATGTCGAACAGACGCTGGCCTCGCGTGAGCGGGGGCTCGGGCTGTTTGGTATGCAGGAACGCGCCTCGCTGGTCGGCGGGCGCGTGGATGTCACCTCCACACCCGGCAGCGGGACAGAGGTGCATGCGACGATCCCGATTCGCGGAGCACGGAACGGAGGGTCACGGGAGGCAGGGCGCCGAGGATAGCGGACCGGGATTGCCCCCGTGCCCCACCTGCCGCCCGCCGCCCCTGCTGCCCGGTTGCTGGAGGCCAACAATGAAGCGGATTTCGATTTTACTGGCGGATGACCATGCGGTGCTGCGCGCCGGATTGCGGGCGCTGCTCGCCGCCGAGCATGACCTCGAAGTGGTGGGGGAGGCTGCCAACGGCCGCGAGGCGGTCGAGCTGGCGCTCCAGCTGCGGCCGGATGTGGTGGTGATGGACCTGGCCATGCCGGAGATGTCCGGGTTGGAGGCCACCCGCCGCATCACCGCCGAACTACCGAACACCCGTGTCCTGGCGCTGACCATGCACGCCGAGGAGCAGTATCTGCTGGAGCTGCTGCAGGCGGGCGGCTCCGGCTACGTGCTTAAGCGCTCCGCCGATACCGAGCTGATGGAGGCGATCCGCGCCGTCAGCCGCGGTGAGGCGTTCTTGTATCCCGGCGCCGTTAAGATGTTGCTGTCTGAGTACAGCCGCGACGGCGCCGGCGGTACTCGCCGCCACACCCGCCACGAGCTGAGCGAGCGCGAGGAAGAGGTGCTCAAGCTCACCGCCGAGGGCTACAGCAACCACGAAATCGCCGACCGGCTGGCCATCAGCCCCAAGACCGTGGACACCTACCGCCAGCGCATCATGGAGAAGCTCGATCTCCATCACCGCGCCGAGCTGGTGCATTACGCCCTGGATCGCGGCCTGCTGCGCGCAGGGGTGTGACCCGCGCGGGGGCCGGCGGGTGAGGGGGAAGCCTGTCCCCATGCCGCCCGCCCCGCTTGTCCATGTGTCATCCGGGCGAGGATGCGGCGGTGCGCCGGCGGCTGCCCGGGAGGCGGGCGGCCGCCAGGCGGCGCAGCAGGCGCGGGGGCGGCCCGCCCATCGCCAGCAGCCGCAGCGCCGCCCGCGGGTCGCGCCCGCGCACCGCCTGCCGCAGCAGGCCAGCGGCGATGGCGTCGATCTCCGTCTCGGCGAAGTCCTGGTAGAACGGCATTGGGCAGCGATCGCAGATCGTCTCGCCCGCGCGCAGGGCGTTCGAGGCGGGGACGCCCATCGCCTGGATTGTCTCCTCCACCAGCGGCAACGGCGCCGGACGGGCGGGGGCATCCGGCCGGAACTGGCGGCGGGCGTGCCGGAAGGTGCTGCTGTTCCAGGCGGCCAGAAATCCTTGCTCCGGCTGGTAGGTTGCGAAGTCATCGCGCTGCGCCGCCGTCCCGCAGCAGGGCGAGACCGTGCCGGAGGGGTTGAGCACCGCCACGCCGTACAGCCAGGAGCACGGAGCGGTGCGCCGCCGGCTCGCGCGCATCTGCTGCTGCACCGGATTGTCTGGGTGGTAGATGTTGTATTGGGCGCGCGAGGCAGCGGCGAACCCCTCGTCGTGCGGCGGCTCCGGCATCTGCGCGCCGGTGATCACGTAGCTGTCCGCTCCCCAATCACGGTACAGCCGCGGCACCTGCTCGATCTCGTGTTCGTTGTGCGCGAACACCAGGAACTGCCACTCGATGTGCGGGGTCGCCAGCCCCAACCGCTGCTTGGTTTCGGCGATGCGGCGCAGGTTGGCGCGCACCAGGTCAAAGCTCCCCGCCCGCCGGTAGCGCGCGTACGTCTGCTCGCTCGTACCGTCCAGGGAGACGACGAGATGGTCCAGCCCGCTGCGGACGATGCGTTCGATGTAGGCGTCGCTCAGCGGCAGGCTGAGATTGGAGCTGAGCCGGACGCTGATGCCCCGGGCTGTGGCGCCCGCGATCATCTCTGGCGTCTGCTTGTGCAAGAACGGCTCACCCCAGTTGTACAGGTACAGCTTGAAGACGTAATCGCCCAGCTCGTCAAGGGCGCGGTCGAAGCGCTGCGGGTCAATCGCATCGCGCGGGCGCAGATCGAGGCGCAGGCCGGTGGGGCAGGCCGGGCAGCGCAGATTACAGAAGCTGGTAGGCTCGATGTAGGCGATGATCGGCCGGTGCCGCAGGCGCACCCGCCCGGCGCGCATCGCCAGCCGCATCTGCAGAATGTTCGTGTACGCCCGTAGTGGCTTCACCGCGTGCCCCCCGACCTCCTCTCCCCCTGGCGAGCGAAGGGGAGTGCTGTATCCGGTTCCCTCGCCGCCGCTCCCCTAGCGATGCGGCGCCGGCTGGTCATACCGCAACGAGCGCGGGCCGGTGCGGCCACGCAGGCCGTCGGCCACGCCCAGGAGCACCGCCTGCCCGCGTGCCCACCGGCCCCGCAGCAGCGCCCGGGTAGCGGTGCTCAACACCCAGCCGGCAAACCGCGGCTCTCGCAAGAACGTCTCCCCCGGCCGGTCGCGCCAGTGCTTGCGTCGTAGCAGCTGGTGATTGCGGGTGGAGTAATACAGCGCCTGCGGGCTCTGGGGAGCGAGCGAGCTGCCGATCCGGTGCCAGATGCGCGATTGGCAAACCAGGGCAATACGCCAGCCCGCCGCCCGCGCCCGCAGGCACAGGTCAATCTCCTCGAAGTAATGAAAGAACCGCTCGTCTATCAGGCCGATCTGCCGCAGCATCGGCGTGCTCAGCAGCATGGTGGACTTGATGTAATCCACCGCATGGGCGGCGTGCGGGCCACCGTCGCACAGGAAGGGGACTTCCTCGCGCCCGCGCAGCGCTCCGGCGGTGGGATACGGCCGGCTGTCCTGCCAGGGCTGGGCAGAGGTGACGGTGAGCGAGCCGGTCATGCCGATACCCGGGTCCGCGCGGGCCACGGCCACCACCTCGGCCAGCGCCGCGGGCGTCACCTCGGTGTCGTTGTTCAGCACCCATACGTAGTCCGCGCCCGCGGCCAGCGCGTGGCGGATGCCGGCGTTGTTGCCGCCGGCAAAGCCAAGGTTGCGCGGGGTCTCGATCAGGTGCGTCGCCGGCCGCGCCCGGCGGATAGCCGCCGCCGAGCCATCGCCCGAGGCGTTGTCCACCACCGTGATGCGCGCCGCTGGGTAGGTGAGCCGGTCCAGCGATGCCAGGCAGCGGATCGTATCGGCGGCACGCTGCCAGTTCAGCACGATGATATGCACGTTCGGTTCGGCCAACGAGACAGGCACAAGCATCGCTCGCCTGGAGGCTGAGCGCGGGGCAGGCGGTACCGCGCGTACGGGTCATGTGCATCGTAGCGGCCCGGCGGTGTGCGCGCCATCACGACCCGGCCACAGGGCGGTAGGATAGAGCAGAACGCGGCGCGCCTGGCGCCGGGCAGAGGAGCGCGCATGTCCGTTGTGGAGCAGATGTTTACGGCGCTGGCCGGGGCGCCGGCGCAGGTGCTGCCCTCACGCTTTTGGGAGCACTACAACCGCCTCAACTTGGCACAACTGGAGACGGGCGGCTACGACAACTTCAAGCGCACGATCGTGCATAACTACTTCACCTCGGTGCCCAACCGCCGCGGTGACTATCAGCTGCGCTACCTCCACCGCCATCTGCCGCCCCACGTCATCGCCCAGAGCCTGGCGCGCACGGCGCTCACCCAGCGGCACACCAACCTCTCCTGGAAGCAGTCACGCACCTTCACCTACCTGACCTACCTGGTGTGGGAGTTCGCCCAGCGTGCCGACCAGACAGGGATGCTGGCGCAGCTGGAAGAGCCGGAGGAGGGCAACCCGCCACGCATCTACCGGGCAGGGCGGCGCATCTCCCAGGATGTCGCCAACGCCACGCTGGAATGGAACGGGATGCGGGATGGCGGCGTCCGGCCGGAGGCGTTGCGCACGGTGATGGAGCTGGGCGCGGGCTACGGCCGCACCGCCTGGCTGCTGCTCCAGGCTATGCCCGGCGTGCGCTATATCATTGTCGATATCCCGCCGGCGCTGTATCTGGCCCAGCGCTATCTGTCCGGCCGGTTCCGTGACCGCCGCATCTTCACCTTCCGGCCGTTTACCACCTATGACGAGGTGCGGGACGAGCTGGAGCGGGCGGAGATCGCCTTTTTGCTACCGCACCAGATGGCGCTGCTGCCGGACAAGAGCGCGCAACTGTTCGTCAATATCTCCTCGCTGCACGAGATGCGCCCGGAGCAGATCGCCTATTACCTGGGCGAGATTGACCGGCTGACCGACGGCCACTTCTACATGAAACAGTGGAAGGTCTCTCGCAACGATCACGACGGTGTCGTCATCCGCCACACCGATTACCCCATCCCGCCCCACTGGCAGCGCCGGTACATCCGCACTTGCCGCATCCACACCCCCTTCTTCGAGGCGGTGTGGGCGACGCGCATGCCCCGGGGGTAGGCGTCTTGCGCGGAGCAGGCGGGCAACGGCGGCGCCGCCCCCATGCGCTATGCTCGTGACGGCTGGGGAGGAGGCTCCCCGCTCGCTACGCGCACGCCCCCCAGCTTGGGGGGTTCAGCCGGGGGGCGGCATCTCCCTGGTAATCCCACCGAGCGGGGGTCCGGCTCCCTACTACGCAAGAACATGAACATTCTCACCATCGCCACCAAGGATCTGTTCGGGGCGCGGTTCAACGGGTTCGCGCTGACGGCGGCGTTGCGGGCGCGCGGGCACCGGGCGCAGATGGCCGTGTGGAACAAGGAATCGGCCGAGCCGTGGGTGCTGGACCTGCGCCGGGGCGGGCGGCGGCTGGCGCAGGCGGCCTGGACGCGCGGCAGCCGCGCCACCGGGATGCAGGGGCTGGTCTCACCGCTGGCGCTGAGCCTGCCACGGCTGGCCGCCTTCCGCGCCGCCGATGTCGTGCATGTGCACCTGGTGGAGGAGGACTGGCTCGGGGAACTGACGCTGCCTGGGCTGGCGCGGCGCAAGCCGCTGGTGTGGACGGTGCACAGCGCCCTCGCGGCCACCGGCGGCTGCTATCACCCATTCGCCTGTGAGCGGTGGCGCAGCGGCTGCCGTGGCCTCTGCCCCCAGCCGCGCAGCGGCTCGCCTCTCGCTCGCGTGAGCCCGGCGCTGCATTGGCAGGTCAAGCGCCGCGCCTATCGTGACGCGCCCATCACGCTGGTGGCTGGCTCGCGCTGGGTGGGGGAGCGGCTGGCGCAAAGCCCGCTGACGGCAGCGCTGCCGCGGCGGCTGATCCCCTACGGACTGGATCTCGGCGCGTTCCGCCCATCGCTGCCGGACGAGCGGGCCGCCACCCGTGCCGCGCTGGGCATCCCGGCGGATGCGGCGGTGGTGGCCTTCCGCGGCGGGCGGCTGGCCGAGGACCGCTATAAGGGGATGCGCTGGCTGCGTGCCGCGCTGGAGCGGATGGCGCCGGCCGCGCCGGTGCACGCGCTCGTCATCCAGGAGGCGGCGGACTTCGTGGACCTGCCGCCGCCGTGGGTGGTGCACCCGCTGGGCTGGGTGGGCGATGAGCGGCGGCTGTCCGGCCTGCTGGGCGCGGCTGACCTGTTCCTGATGCCGTCGCTGGCGGAATCGTTTGGCATGATGGCGGCGGAGGCGATGGCCAGCGGCACCCCCGCCGTGGTGGGTGAGGGGACGGCGCTGGTGGACGTGGTGCAGCCGCCGCGCGGCGGCGTCGCCGTCCCCTCCGGCGATGTCCCGGCACTGGCCGCCACCATCGCCGCCCTGCTGGCCGATCCCCCCCACCGGCAGGCCATGGCCGCCGCCGCCCGCCGCATCGCTGAGGCCGCGTTTGACTTCGACCGCTACGTCACGCAGCATCTGGAGCTGTACGAGGAATTGAGCGGTCAGGGGTAGGTAGCCGGAGTACGGGGGCCAGGGGGCGAGGGGAAGAGGTGTGCTTGTGGCTGCCATCCAAGTAGGGCTGACGTACTCCGCCGAGCATCTGGACGCGCTGCCGTGGGTGGAGGATCTAGGGTACGACTCGGTGTGGTGCAGCGAGCACCTGCTGTTCTACGGGCCGACCTCCGATGCGACGGTGACGCTGGGGGCGTTTGCCGCCAAGACGGTGCGGGTGCAGATCGGCACGGCGATCACGCTGCTGCCACTGCGCCCGCCGGCGATCACCGCCAAGGCCATCGCCACCGCCGATGTCATCTCCGGCGGGCGGGTGTTGCTGGGCGTGGGGGTGGGCGGCGAGTTCCCCAAGGAGTTCGAGGTAGCGGGCGTGCCTGTGCGGGAGCGCGGCGCCCGCACCGACGACGCCATCCGCGTGCTCAAGCAGCTGTGGCAGGAGGACAACGTCTCCCATCACAGCCGCTTCACCAACTTTGACGGCGCGACGATGCTGCCCAAGCCACCATCTCCCGGCGGCCCGCCGATCATCATTGCCGGCCGCTCCGAAGCAGCCATGCGCCGGGCGGCGCGGCTGGGCGATGGCTACATGCCCTATCTGTTCACGCCCGAGCGCTACGCCCAGGCCAAGGCGCAGATTGAGGCGCAGGCGGCCGCCGCCGGTCGTGATCTGTCCGGCTTTCACTGGACGTTGTACCAGTTCACTAGCGTCGGGCCGGAGCCGGAGGAGGCGCTGCAACGCGCCGTCGCCCGGCTCAGCCGCCAGTACAACCAGGACTTCTCCCAGCTCGCCGGCCGCTACGCCGCCACCGGCACGCCGGAGCAGGTGGCGGCCCGGCTACGCGCCTTCGCCGGCGCCGGCGTCCGGCACTTCATCCTCATCCCCATCACCCCGGCGGGCGCCTTCCTGGAGCATGTGGACCTGTACGCCCGCGAGCTGCTGCCGGCGCTGCGGAACGGCTGACCACCGTCACAGGTCCGCCGCCAGGAACCGTGCCCATAGCTCCCCCGCCAGCGCGTCCGGATCGGGCACGGGGCCATAGCGCGACCAGTAGTGGCAGACGTTGCCGAGATCGCGCCGCAGCAGGTCATAGGCGTTACTGTTGCGGGTGGCCTGCACCGCCTGGGGGAAGTCGATCACCACCAGCCGGCCATCGTGGTACAGGATGTTGAAGGGCGATAGGTCGGCGTGGATCACGTCGTGCGCCAGCAACAGTTCAATCGTGGCGAGGATGGCATCGAGCAGTGGCGTCACCTCTTGCGGGGCGAGCCGCACCCGGCGCAAGAGCGGGGCGGGGGTGGGGCCATCACCCACCAGCTCCATCAGGATCGTGTCGCCCTCGTGGGTGACGGGGCGGGGGACAGCGGCGCCGGCGGCGTGCAGGCGGCTCATCGTCTGCCACTCGTGCCACACCCACGAGCCGAACTGGGCGGCGCGCCCGGCGCGGGACTTCTGAGCGAAGGCGCGGGCGAGCCGCTTATCCAGCTCGAAGCGGTGTTCCTGATAGACGGCGTCGTTTTTGAAGCCGCGCCGCTCGATGGGACGGTAGACCTTGGCGGCGTAGTACTCGGCGCCGGTGTGCGGGTGGGCGCGGCAGCAGTAGACGGTGGCCTCCTTACCGCTCTTGATCGGGTGCAGCACCTCCGTGATCAACTGCTCATCAACAAATCGCGCCAGGGAAGGGGAGAGCATATCGAGGTCGAGCATGTGCCCCCTGCCGCCCCGCGGGCGGCGTGCTGCTCCGCGGCCATCCTGCCCGGCGGGCAGCCACGAAGGGCGATGCGCCCCGCGGCCGTACTCCGGGCAGAGATCACAAAGGCCGCGGGCGCTTGCACCAGCACCCGCGGCCACGGATGGCAACATCAGCAGGGAAGGGGCCTGCGCCCTCTGTCCGCGCCTACCAGGAACCTCCGCACCCACCGGTGGTGAAGCCACAAACCGTGTCTGCCATGGCCGCACCTCCTGCCAAAGTTGACTCGAGCGTAGACGGGACGGGTGAGCGCGTCAAGGGGCCCCGCTGCCTACCGCCCGACCGGCGTGTCCTTGTTGTTGCCCCATTCCTGCCAGGAGCCGTCGTAGACCTTGGCGCCGCCGTAGCCCATGAGCTGGAGCGTAAACAGCGAGTGGGCGGCGCGAACGCCGGTCTGGCAGTAGGTGATCACCTCGCTGCCGGGCTTGATGCCGGCGCCCTCGAACTGCTTGCGCAGCTCGGCCGCCGTTTTCCACACTTTCGGCTCGGTCTCGGTCATCGAGCGGGTCCAGTCGAGGTTGACGGCGTTGGGCACGTGACCGCCCTTGGCGGCGCGCACATCGGCGCCGGAATACTCGGCGGGAGAGCGCACATCCAGTACCACCGTGTTGGAGCCGGCGGCGCTGCCCTTTTCCTTGACGTAGTCCAGCGCGCAGATCACCTGGTCGTTGATCTTGGGAGTGAAGGTCGCCTTGTCGATCTTGGCCGGCTCTTTCGAGGTGGCCCGGCCGTCCTTCTCCCACTTCTGCCAGCCGCCGTTGATCACCGAGGCATTGCTGTGGCCGTAGTACCACAGCACCCACCAGAAGCGGGTAGCGGACAGCCCTGCCTGGTCGTCGTACGCGATGACGTGCTTGGCGCCGTCAATGCCGATATCCCCGGCCAGTTGGGAGAACAGCTTCTCGCGGATGACATACAGCTTCTCGTCTGGGTCCTTGAGCTTGGCGCTGTCGTACCAGACGGCGCCGGGGATGTGGCCGGCGTCGTAGGACTCCTTCTTGCGCAAGTCCACGATCACCGTCTTGGCGTCGGTCAGCTTCGCGACGACGGCCTCGGTGTCGAGCAGCAGCTCGGGCTTGGCGTAGCCGGTGGGGGCGGTGGTCGCGGCAGCGGCCGGGGCGCCGGCGCTGGTGGCGGGCGCCGCGCCGGAGACGGCGGCCGGAGCGCTGCTGCCGCTGTCTTTGGCCGTATCACCGGCGCCGCAGGCGGCGACGAATGCCAGACCCGCGGCAGAGCCCATCAGCGAGAGGAAGGAACGTCGGGAGCGCATCGGTGTACCTCGGTGTTACTCGCCGGCGAGCGCGGCGGCGCGCTCAGCGATCGCGGAGAGGGCGCGGCGGGTGTCGATCGGCGCAGCCGCTTTCTGCAGCAGGATGCGCCACTCGCCCGGCCCGGTGACGGTGATGTCGGAGATGAAGCCCAGGCGCGCCCCCTCCCACGGTACGGTGGACAGCGCCGGGGCGTGGTCGGTGAGCAGGATCAGCTCCTCGCCCGCCTTCAGCTTGGGCAGCCATTCCTTGGTCTTCATCGCCGGGTAGGGACACATCTCGCCCCGGACATCCAGCTCCATGTCACGCTCCTTGCTTACGGCAGCCGCCGCACGATCTTGACGCCGATAAACGCGCCGCCGAACAGGGCCAGGCCGAACAGCCAGCCGCTGAGCGCCAGCGAGGGGATGGAGGAGAAGAAGGCGCCGACGGTGCAGCCCACGGCCAGCACGGAGGCGTAGCCCATCAGCAACCCACCAGCCACCACCTGCGGGTAGCGGCTCCACTGACGCGACCAGCGCAGCCGGAACTCGCCGGACAGCACCGAGGCGAGGAAGGCGCCGATCACCAGACCGGTCATGGTGGAGGTGCGGATGGTGAGCCAGGTAGCGCCGTTGCCGGGGGTGCAGCCGGCCAGTAGGTCGGCGCCTTTGAGCGGCAGCGCGCCCAACCCGGCCAGCCCGGCCAGCTTGTCGCCCCACAGTCCCAGGCCGCCGGTGACACCCAGCGGCGCTTGCAGGCCATAGGCGAAGGTGCCGAGAATCGCCAGCGCCACCGCGCCGGTGAGATAGCTCCAGCCACGGCCGGTAAAGACGCGCTGCCAGCCGTGCTTGAGGTAGTCACCCAGGCTGAGCGCGGGCGCGGGCCGCTTCGCCGCGGGCTCGGGCATCCGCGGTGAGCGCATCTCCCACCACAGGATGGCGGCATACAGCACCCCCAGCAGCGCCAGCACCAGCAGGATGGCCGGGCCCATGCCGATCTCGGCGGGCAGCCAGGTGGGGGTGCGCTTGCTGATGTCGTTGTCGTACCACCAGGTCCAGGTCTTGGCGCCGGCCCACAGCCCAACGAGCACACCGGCCATCGCCGCCCAGGAGTTGAGGTAGCCCTCGCCCATCCGCCACAGCGTGCCGGAGACGCAGCCCCCGGCCAGCACCATACCCACGCCGAAGATCAGCCCGCCCGCCAGCGTCGCCAGCCCGGCCGTCTGAATGTGTGCCCCCGGCGGCAACTGGCCGAAGGAGGGATCGGGCACGAACCGCGCCATCAGCAGCGCGAAGCCAAGCGTCGCCACCGCCATCCCGGCCAAGATAGCGCGCAGGATGCGGCCATCGCCGCTCATGATCAGATCGCGGAAGCCGCCAGCAAAGCACAACCGGCTGCGCTGCAAAATCAGGCCAAAGCCAACGCCGATGAACCAGTAAGCGCCGAGATTGAACCCTCGCCGGGTGAGCAGCACGCCGATCACGGCGATCACCGCCACCGTCGCCAGGGCGGTGACGGGAACAGAGCGAACAGCGGCCGGCCGGACAGAGGCGGCACGGGCGGTCATACAACAGTGCCTCGCGCGGAGTATTGTAGACCAACATTATCGACTATCCAGCCAGCGCGCAAGGCTCCTTGTGAAGGGAAGCACACGGAGCACCGAGCCGGACCCGGCTGCTCGGGGGCTGCTGAGGGAGGGGCGGACGGCGGCTCCCCTCGCACAGGCATACGCGCGCAAGCACCCTTTCGTTACCCCCGCACAGGCGTACGCGAGCAACGCCCTCTCGTTAAACCCCCCTAGCAGGGGGGTCGCGAGCGCAGCGAGCGGGGGGGGTCCTCGCCCCTCCCGAGCACGCCGAACACCCCAACCTGAGCCCGGGGACTGGCAGCGAGCGGGTGGCGCGGGCAGCACCCGGCCGTTGTGCGGGAGCGGGCAACAAGCGAGCTGTTCAGAGGAACAGCAGCGCCGGTGCTCAGGCCATTCCCTGTTCCGCCGCGTATGGCAGCCAGGCGGAGAGCGCGGGTCCGGGGCGGTCCAGGCGGGTGCCCAGGCCGCGAAGCAGGCCGAGCACGCGCATCACCAGCAGCGCCGGCGGCTCCACGCCCTCAATGTTGAATCCGCGCAGCATCTGTGCCAGCCGCACATTGGCGCGCTCGATATCGGCGTCGGCGCCGCCGCCGGTGGGGTCGCTCTCCATCAGCCGCCCGGCCAGGCCCATATAGGCCAGCGGCCCCTGCCCGCGGGCGTGGTAACCCAGCTGCTCGAAGGCGCCGGCCATCGCCATCGGGTCGCGGGTGGCAGCGGCGCGGCACAACGCGGCTACCCCTTCGCGCCCGGTAGAGGACAGCCGCGCCGTGAGGCCAAAGTCCAAGATCGCGAGCCGGCCATCCGCCAGTACCAGGATGTTGCCGGGGTGGGGGTCGCCGTGGAAGTGGCCAAGGCGTAGCACCTGCTCGCCCCACACATCGATAACGCGCTCGGCCAGGGCACGGGTGTCGTGGCCCGCCGCCCGCAGCGCTGCCGTCTCCGAAATCTTGATGCCGTCGATATACTCCGTCACCAGCACGCGGCGGGAGGTCAGCTCCCAAACGATGGCAGGCGTGCACATGTCACCACGATGTGCCAGCGCCGCACCGATCGCCTCCGCGCTGCGCGCCTCGTTGATGAAATCCAGCTCCTGCGGCACCAGCGCGCCGACGGCATCGGCGATGGGGGCGAGGTCAATCGAGGATTCCAGCCGGTGCACCAGCCGCAGGACGGTGCGCAGATTGGCCAGGTCTAGCCGCACCAGCGCGCCGATATCGGGATACTGCACCTTCACCGCCACGCGGCGGCCGTCGCGCAGCTCGGCGCGATGCACCTGCGCCAGCGATGCGGCGGCCACCGGCGCCCGCTCGAACCGGCGGAACACGCGCTCCGGCTCGTCGCCCAGTTCCTCGCGCAGCACCCGGCGCATGGCGCGGTAGGGCTGGGGCGGCACGCGGTCATGCAGGGTGGAGAGGGCGGCGATGTAGGCCTCGGGCAGCAGGTCGGCGCGGGCGCCGAGAAACTGCGCCGCCTTGATGAACAGCCCGCGCAACCGCCGGGCGGTGATGGTGATATCCATCGCGGCACGGGCGTGGGTGCGCTCCCACTCGGCCTCGTGCCGCTCTGCCGGCAGACCGGCGATGCGTCGCTGGGTGCGCTTGTAGCCGGCGTAGGTGCGGATCGCCACCCGGCCGACGGCAGCGGTGCGGCGGGCGCGCTGAACGGCAATCCTGGGCGGCGGCGGGCGCATCGTCGTTCTCCCCCTCCGCTCCAGCATGACCGCGGGCAGCGCCAGGGGGAAGGGTGCGGTGGGAGCGCTCTCCCGCGGTGAGGGCCAGCCTGCCGCGATTCCCTATTGCATCGGGCCCGCACATCGCTTAGGATTGACTAAGTGGACAGAGGTGGCGAAGCGATGAGTGCATTCCAACCGGCACCATTTCAGATCGTTGATCAGCCAGAGCAGCTGCGGGCGTTTACAGACCCGCTGCGCTCGCGGCTGTTGTGGCGGCTGTGCGAGGAAGAGGCCACCAACCAGCAGCTGGCGGAGGCGCTGGGGGAGCCGCAGGCCAAGGTGCTGCACCACGTCCGCACCCTGCTCGATATGGGCCTCATCCGGCTGGTGGACACGCGCATCAAGGGCGGCAATGTCGAGAAGTACTACCGGGCGGTGGCGCGCATGTTTGGCTTGCGTTCACCGGGGGAGCAACTGCCCGCCATCGCCGCCGCCGAGATTGAGGCACTGCGCGAGGAGGTGCGCGCCAGCGCGCTGCTGTTCCCCGATCAGCAGCTGCTGTGGGAGGGCCGCCATACCCGGCTCGCCCCGGAGCGCGCCCAGGAGTTCTACCGCCGGCTGGTCGATCTGGTGGGCGAGTACTGGGGCGGCCCGCACATCCCCACCCACCAGGACCCAGACGCCCCCACCCTCGCCTTTTTCGCCGTGATGTACCGCGAGCCGTCGCCGCCGGCGCCGGACCCGCCCGCCTGAGAGAGGCCGTAGCATGATCGCGCTCTCCGTAACCGCCCCCACAACGCGGCGGCGGCTGCCGCTGCTCGCCCTGTTTGCCGCCAACACCGTCTCGCTGACGGGCAATGCGCTGATGTTCGTCTCCGTGCCGTGGTTCGTGCTGGCCACCACTGGCAGCGCCGCGCGCATGGGCCTCGCCTCCTTCTGCGCCGCGTTGCCCGCGGTGATCGCCGCCTTCTTCGGCGGCGCGTTGGTGGACAGGCTGGGCTACCGGCGGATGAGCGTCGCCGGCGATCTGGCCAGCTGCCTGGCGGTGGCGGCTATTCCGTTGCTGTCGTTTACCGTGGGGCTCGCGTTCTGGCAGTTGCTGGTGCTGGTGTTTGTGGCGGCGCTGTGTGACGCGCCGGGTATCACCGCCCGGCGAGCGCTGGTGCCTGACCTGGCGCGGGCAGCCGGGATGCCGCTGGAGCGGGCGGGCGCCATCACCCAGGGGGTACGGCGGGCGGCGGTGCTGGCCGGGGCGCCGCTGGCGGGACTGCTGATCACCACCACCGGCGCGGAGACTGTGCTCCTGATTGATGCCGCCACCTTCGCCGTCTCGGCGGCGCTGGTGGCCGCCGCCGTGCCCGCCACACCCGCCGCGGAGCCGGACGGCACGCCCTACCTCACCCGGGTAATGGATGGGCTGCGCTTCATCCGCCGCTCACCGTTGCTGCTGACGCTGGTGGTGGCGGTATCGTTCACCAACTTCCTGGATGCGCACTTCATGATAGCGCTGCCCGTGTACGCGCGGGAGACGTACGGATCGGCCACGGCCCTGGGGCTGCTGCTGGCGGCCAACGGCGGTGGCGCGCTGGCGGGGGCGGTGGTGGTGGGGATGCTGGGCGCACGGTTACCGCGGCGGCCGGCGTTTGTCGGCGGGTTTATCGTCGCCGGGCTGCCCATCTGGCTGCTGCTGCTCACGCCGGCGCTGCCGCTGGCCGTAGCCTCCCGCGTGGCCGGAGGGGTGGCGGCCGCGCCGCTGGATCCGGTGCTGGACACGGTGTTCGGCGAGCGGGTGCCGGATGGTCTGCGTGGCCGCGTGTTCGGCGCTATCAGCGGTATCGCCATGGTCACCATGCCGCTCGGCGTGCTCTCCGGCGGCCTGCTGGTAGAGGTGATCGGCGTCCTGCCCCTGATCGCCCTGGTGGCGGCGCTGTTCCTGGCCGCCACGCTGGCCATGGTCTGGCTACCACGGCTACGGGAGATGGGCTAAGGCTTCCCAGCCGTGCGGGCATCCGGCATCCTGTGCCATATGGTGAGGTATCATCCGCGCCCGCCCCGGCAGTCGCTCCCCGGTTGGGTCGTGGTGATGGCGCTGCTGTTCTTCTTTCCGCTGGGCATCGTGCTGATGTGGGTCTCCACCTCCTGGCCGGCCACGGTCAAGCGCGCCGTTACCGGGGCGATTGTCTACCCGTTCGGGCTGTATGTGCTGTGGCGGCACACGCGCCTGCCCCGCGTCGCCAAGTTGGGCGCCGCGGCTGCGGCGGCAGCGGCCACCGTGGGGCTGGCGGTGCTGCCCGATACCTACAGCGCGCCGCTGGTCCTCGGGCTGGCGGCCGGCTTTTTGGCGCTGTACCTGGGGGCGGACTACGTGGGGCCGGGCGGTCTGGCCGGGCTGCGGGCACGGCTGCGCGGGCGGGCGGCGCACGAGGGGGCGGCCGGCGTGGAGGAGGCACGCACCGCCCCGGAGCGGCGGCTGCTGCTGGCGCGCGAGATCACGCGGCTGGCCGAACCGGTGCTGGCCATCCCCCCGCGGGAGCGCGACAGCTGGCCCGCTCCTGCCCGCCTGGCGGCGCTGCGCGCCGAAGCAGCCGCCGTGCAGGCCGCCGCCGGCGACCGCGCCACCAGCCACCTGCCCGAGACCCAGCCCGATGATCCGCTGACCAGCACGGTGCTGCTGGAAGCGGCGGGCGACCTGGGCCGCTACGTGGCGCTGTTGCACGACCAGCAGCGCTCCGGCGTGCGCGGCCCGGAGGCGCTGCGCGTCCTGCTACGCGAGCGCACCCGCGCCCAGCTCAGCACCGACCGCGTCGTCGACCTGGTGCGCACGGGGTAAGCGGCCCGCGGCCGGCGCAGGACCGTGCCACCGCACCTCCCGGCTGCAGGCCGGCCGCTCAGAATTGACCGGCGGGCGGAGCGCTGGTAGCATCGATGGCAACAATCGAATACGCGCAGCCTTTCATCGAGAGGGTGGAGGGAGACGGCCCTGTGAAGCCCGGCAACCGGCCCCAAGCGGGTGCGGTGCCAAATCCGCCCCGATCCGTCAGTCGGGGAAGATGAGAGGATCGGCGATCCCGCGCCGGTGCGCGGGAGTGACTCGACCGATGGAAGGCCGCATGCAGTTGCATCGCGGTCTTTTCGTTTGTCCGAGCCGCCGGCCCGTTGCCCGGTGTGGAGGTTCCGATGTCGTTCGCCACTGCCCTGCGTTGCCGCGAGTGTCACCGCGAGTACCCGATTGCCCCCCGCCATGTCTGCGAGTTCTGCTTCGGCCCGGTGGAAGTCACCTACGACTATGACGCCATCAAGGGGGTCATCTCCCGCGAGCGCATCGCCGGCGGTCCGGGCAGCCTGTGGCGCTACGCCGATCTCTTGCCCGTGGGCGAGGAGCACCGGGTCGATCTCGGCGCCGGCTTCACGCCACTGCTCAAGGCGCACAACCTGGGTAAGCGCCTGGGGCTGAACAACCTCTACATCAAGAACGACACGCTCAATCCTACCTGGTCGTTCAAAGACCGGGTCGTGGCCGTGGCCGCCACCAAGGCGCGGGAGTTCGGCTTCTCCACCCTGGCCTGTGCCAGCACTGGCAACCTGGCCAACTCCGTCGCCGCCCACGCCGCCCGGGCCGGCATGGAGGCGTACGTCTTCATCCCCGCCGATCTGGAG
This sequence comes from Chloroflexota bacterium, assembly GCA_963170165.1. GTDB lineage: Bacteria > Chloroflexota > Dehalococcoidia > CAUJGQ01 > CAUJGQ01 > CAUJGQ01. The sequence continues at coordinate 44,378 of CAUJGQ010000016.1, forward strand.
GCGAACAAGATCCTGGGCTCGGCCATCTACGCCCCCACCCTGGTGGCGGTGGACGGCAACTACGACCAGGTCAACCGGCTGTGCGCCGAGCTGGGCGACCGTAACGGCTGGGCCTTCGTCAACATCAACGTCCGCCCCTACTACTCGGAGGGCAGCCGCACGCTGGCGTTCGAGGTGGCGGAGCAGCTCGGCTGGCGGGCGCCGGATCACTGCGTCGTCCCCATCGCCTCCGGCTCGCTGTACACCAAGATCTACAAGGGGCTGACCGAGTTGATGAAGGTGGGGCTCATCGAGGAGCACGACGTGCGCATGTCCGGCGCGCAGGCAGACGGCTGCTCACCGGTGGCCACGGCCTGGGCGCAGGGCTCCAACAACTTCCGGCCGGTGAAGCCCAACACCATCGCCAAGTCGCTCGCCATCGGCAACCCGGCCGACGGCTATTACTCGCTCGTCCAGCTCAAACAGACGCACGGCGCCTGCGCCTCCGTCAGCGATGAAGAGGTGGTCGCGGGGATGAAGCTGCTGGCGGAGACGGAAGGCATCTTCGCCGAGACGGCGGGCGGCGTGACCATCGCCTCCGTCAAGCAGATGGCGGAACGCGGGCTGATCGGCCCGGACGAGCTGACGGTAGCGTTTGTCACCGGCGCCGGACTGAAGACGACCGAGGCGGTGGACGGGCGGGTCACCGAGCCGCTGCACATCGACCCCACCGTCGAGTCGTTCGAGGAGCGGCTGATCGCCCGGCGCAAGCGTGAGGAATTGCGCCGGGCCTAGCGCGTATGCTGTGAACCATCACGTGTCCGGCCGCGGGACGCCCTGCGCCACACGGACCACCAGAGCGAGGTAGCCATGGCCCTGCATCGTGTGCGCCTGACCTTTCCCGAGGGGCTGATCCGCGACCCGATCATCTGGCAGCTCGGCCACGAGTTCAATGTCATCACCAACATCCGCATGGCCGATATCGCCGAGAGCTTCGGTTGGGTGATCCTGGAGCTGGATGGCGAGGAAGAGGAGATCAAGCGCAGCCTGGAGTGGGCCGAATCCAAAGGGCTGCGCGTCGACCCCGTGGCCGGCGATGTGGTGGAAGGCTGAGCTGAGCCGGGCCGCACCCGCGCCGCCCCATACGGTTGTTTCCCGAGGTGACCCATGCCGGTAAGCGCGGCGACGTATGAGCAACTGGCGCT
>CAUJGQ010000017.1 GCA_963170165.1 Chloroflexota bacterium
GCGGCCGCCTCAGCCAACAAGATTCACGACGACGCCGAAGCGCAGCGCTACGGCTATCGGGGTGGGCTGGTGCCGGGTGTAACGCTGTATGCCTACCTGACCCAGCTCGCGGCGCCGTACTTCGGGCCGGATTGGCTCGGCCAGGGGGCAGCTTCCATTCGTCTGATCCGGCCCGTCTATGAGGGGGAAATGGTCACCTGCGAGGCGGAGCCACTGGCCGGCGAGGGCGGCCCTGAACTGCGGCTGCGCTGTCTCCAGGCCGGTGGCCAGGTTGCCGCCGAGGGTAGCGCGTCGTTGCCACGGACACCGTTGACGCCTCCCGCCGACCTGCTGCCTATCCCACGACGCGCCGCGCCGGAGCCGATGCCGGACATCACCGTCGTGCAACCTCCGCAAGGAGTGCACCTCGCCCCGCTGGTGACGTTTGTCTCGCGCAGCGATGCCGCGGCCTATGCCGAGGAGACGGATGATCCCTCGCCGTGGTACCGGACCGGAGTCGACGGTGGCGGTGTGATTGTGCCCTCGGGATGGATCGCCGGTCGCCAAGCGCGGCTGCTGCGCCATAGCTTTGCCATGGGCCCGAGCATCCACGTCGCCAGTGTGATCCAGCATCTGGCGCCGGCGCGGGCGGACGCCGAGTACGTCACCGGCGGCATCATCCGCGAGACATACGAGCGCAAGGGAAACACCTATCTCACGCTGGACGCTCTCACCACCGCGGATGGTGTGCCCGTCGCCTATATCCGGCATACGACGATCTACCGGGTGCGTACCGCATGAGCGCCGCACGCGTCTGCGTTGTCGGAAGCTTCATGACCGATCTCGTGTGGCGGGTGGATCGGCTGCCCGCTCAGGGGGAGACCGTGCAGGCCGCCGGCTTTGGCATCTTCCTGGGCGGCAAGGGCTTCAATCAGGCCGTGGCGGCCCGGCGCATGGGTGCGGCGGTGTCTATGATCGGCTGTTTAGGAGATGACGAGTTTGCGCCGCGCTTTATTCAGGCCCTGGACCGCGCCGAAATCGAGCGTAGCGGCATCACCGTTGATCGGGACCACGGCACCGGCGTCGCTACGCCGTTGATCGAGGCGGACAGCAGCAACCGGATTATCATTGCCCCGCGCGCGAACCTGGCGGTCACGGCCGCCGGCATCGAGGCTGCGGCTGAGCAGATTGCCGCGGCCGATGTGCTGCTGCTCCAGCTGGAGATCCCGCCGGAGGCGTCGCTTGCCGCCGCCCGCATCGCTACCGCCGCCGGCCGCACGGTCATCCTCAACCCCGCGCCGGCACTGCCGTTTCCGCAGGAGTTGCTGCGCAGTGCCACCATCGTCACGCCAAACGAGGTGGAGGCAGCGGCACTGTGCGGTCACGTCGTGAACGGTATCGAGTCCGCCCGCGCCGCCGCTATGGCTATTCGCGCCCGCGGAGTCTCAACGGCCGTGATCACGCTTGGCAGCCTTGGAGCGGTGGGCCTCAGCGACGGGCTCGACCTCCACCTGCCTGCACACTCCGTGACCGCCGTAGACAGCACCGCCGCGGGTGACGCGTTCAACGGCGCGCTGGCGGCGCGATTGGCCGAGTGCGATGACCTGCGCGACGCGCTGCGCCTGGCGAATGCCGCCGGTGCGCTGGCCGTCACCCGGCTCGGGGCTGAGCCATCGTTGCCAGCGCGGTCCGAGGTCGAGGCCCTGCTTCGCCGCTGAACAAGACCTGAGGGGATGACTGATGGCAATCTGGCTCGATTCGGCAGACCTGGACGACGCGCGGATCTGCGCGGAGCTTGGATTCATCGGCGGCATCACCACCAATCCGGCGCTGCTGGCCACGGCGTCGCGCTCCGCACCTGAGCAGATCGCGGCCCTGCTTGACGTCTTTCCCGGACCGGTCTGTTATCAGCTCACCCAGACGGGGCCAGCCGCAGACGACGAGGCCACGCGCATCCGGCGGCTCTCCCCCCGACGCGTGGTGCTCAAGATACCGGCCGGCCTGGAGATGATCGCCCTCGGTGCGCGCGTCGCCGAGCGCGGCCAGTGGGCGCTAACCGCCACGTTCTCCCCAGCGCAGACGGCGCTCGCCTGTGCTGCCGGGGCGCGCTATGTCATCCCATACGTCAACCGTATGACCCGGCTGAACGGCAACGGCCTGGAGATCACCGGACAGATGGCCGCCATTTGCCGGCACGCGAACACAGGCACGGAAGTGCTGGCCGCCAGTGTGAAATCCGCGGAGGAGGCAGTCAGTGCTCTGCTGGCAGGGGCGCACCACATCACCGCTCCGCTCGCGATCATCCGTGCCATGGCAGAGCATCCGCTGTCTGCACAGGCAGTGGATGACTTTGCGCGGGTCGCGCCGGCCATATGACACGTGTCGCATCTGGTTGGCACAGCGCATCGTTCGATAGCTCGCTGCGCGGATGGGTGCCTGTATCACACTGACGGTTCGGAACAGTGATGATATAATGGCAACGGATCATCAATTGGATGGTGAATGTCCCAGTGACGCAGTCTTCCCACACCCAACACTTGCTTCAGACCTGGGGTCTATTCCAGCAGGCGTACGTGCTCTCGGCCCGCTACTTCGAGTCGGTCACGTCCCGTTTTGGCCTGTCCTATCCGCAGTCGGCGGTACTGATGGTGCTGCGCGGACACGACAAGCCCTTGCCGCTGTCTCAAATCGCCCGCACGCTCACCCAAGAGGCGCAGAGCACGACCGAATTGGCCGACCGCCTCGAACGTCGCGGCTATGTGCAGCGCATTCGCGATCAGCGGGACCGGCGGTTGGTCCTGCTTAGCCTTACCGATGCCGGGTCGGCCATTATCGACGAGATCGTGCCGGCCCTCCAGGTGGCAGGAACGACCTTGTTCGGCGGCATCGAACCGGCCAACCTAACGGCATTCACGCAGCTGCTCACCGACCTGCGCAGCCGGGCAGGCGATCAACTCGGCATCGACCGCTCGCGACTTTCCGGAAACCACAGTTCTCCCGCCGTCTGACTCTGAGAGCCAGGTCCTTGGTTCGCTCCGGCCGCTGGGGACCTGCTCACCTCACTCATCGACTTGGCAGCACGCCATGCACCGTCCACAATGCCTGCACCACTTGCGGTGAGGGCCAGCACATGCATGGACGGATCGCGGTCTTTCCCCAACCCGGCCAGCCATTCACCATCGCCGAGTTCCCCGTGCCGGAGCCTGAGCCGGGCGCCATTGTGGCGCGTGTGCGGATGGCCGGCATCTGCGGCTCAGATCTCCACGTCTGGCGGGGCGAGACGCGCTCCGCCGGCACGGCGGCCGGGCATGAGATGGTCGGTCAGATCGAACGGTTGGGAGCGGGCGTCATTGCCGACTCGCTCGGACAGCCACTCTCGGTAGGCGACCGCATCGTCTATGCCTACTTCTACCCGTGCCGCCGTTGCCCGGTCTGTATGCGGGGCCAGTTTTCTGCGTGCCCGCACGAAGTGGCACGGCGCCCACCGGAAGAGCCACCGCACTTCACCTCGGCGTACGCCGACTACTACTATCTGCGTCCCGGCCACGTCGTGTTCCGTGCTCCCGATGTGCTGACCGATGAGGAACTGACACCGGTCAACTGTGCCCTCTCCCAGGTCATCTTCGGGCTGCGCGAGGCGGGGCTTCGGCTGGGGGATTGCTTTGTCACCCAGGGCGCAGGCGGGCTGGGGCTCAGCGCCTTGGCGGTGGCGCGGGAAATGGGTGCACGCATCCTCATCGCGATTGACGGCGTACCCGAGCGCCTGGCGCAGGCTCGGGCATTCGGCGCCAGCCACACCATCAGCCTGGCCGATGTCCCCGACGCCGCTGAGCGGGTACGTCTGGTGCGCAGGCTGACGGGTGGTTATGGCGCCGATGTGGTGGCCGATTTCGTTGGACATGCCGTGGTGATGGAAGAAGGCATCGCCATGACCCGCAACGGCGGCACCTATCTGGAAGTTGGCAACATCAGTCCCGATGATGCCGCACCGTTCCGGCCGCAGTCGGTGGTGTTCGGGCGCAAGCGGATTGTTGGTGTGATGCACTATGATCCAGACACCATCGGTGTCGCGCTCGACTTCCTGCTGCGCACGCGCGATCGCTATCCGTTCGCTTCGATGATCTCGCATCGCTTCCGGCTGGCAGAGATTGACGCCGCTTTTGCCGCCTGTGAGTGGAGCGGACGGCAGGCCGGCTGCGAAGTCACACGCGGCGTGATTGTCCCGTGAGCCGGCCGGACTCCCGGCCCAAACGCTGCCGCCTAGGGGGATCTCATGACTGCACCCGGCACCAATGGCTCGGCCAAGGAGCAACTTCGGCAGGCACTGATCGCAGCCGGCATCGACGCTTCAGACGAGCGCATCGCCCAATTGCTGCCCGCGTACCAAGGGTTGCTGGCCGGGGCGGCGCGTATCGCCCAGCTGGACCTGGGAGAAACCGAACCGGCCGTGATCTACCGGCTGCCATCACCGGAGTGAACTCATGCAGGCAACGACGCTCCATGATCTGTCGCTGGCCGAAGCCGCGGCAGCGGTCCGCTCCGGCGAGGTCGCTCCGATTGAATTAACAGACGTGATGCTGGAGCGCATCGAGCGGCTCGATCCCACGCTCAACAGCTACATCACCATCACCGCGGACGCCGCCCGTACGGCTGCCCGCGCTGCCGGCGATGCCTTCCGCCGCGGCGACGTGCTTGGCCCGCTGCACGGTGTCCCCATCGCCCTGAAGGACTTATTCGATACCGCCGGCGTGCGCACCACGGCCGGCGCCGGTCTGCTGCATGATCGTGTACCCGTGCGCGATGCGACGGTCACCGCCCGACTCCAAGCAGCCGGCGCGATTCTGCTCGGCAAGCTGAACATGCATGAGTTTGCCTTCGGCGTCACCACCGCCAACCCGCACTTCGGTTCCTGCCGGAATCCGTGGGATGTCAGCCGCATCCCCGGCGGGTCGTCCGGCGGTTCCGGCGCAGCGGTGGCGGCAGCGCTCTGCTACGGCGCCCTCGGCTCAGACACCGGTGGCAGCATCCGCATTCCTGCATCGCTGTGTGGCGTGACCGGGCTAAAGCCCTCGTACGGACGGGTGTCGCGGGCCGGTGTGCTGCCGTTGTCGTGGACGCTTGATCATGTCGGGCCAATGACCCGCACCGTCACCGACGCCGCCATCATGCTCAACGTCATCGCCGGTCACGACTCCGCCGACCCAGCCAGCGCTGGTATCGCCGTGATGGATTGGACGGCGAATCTCGAAGCGGACATCAGAGGACTGCGCATCGGCCTGCCACGCGCGTACTTCTGGGAGGGTTGCGAGCCCGGCGTGCTGGCTGCGCTGGAGGAGGTCGCGGCCGTGCTGCGTGCCGAGGGAGCAGAGGTGCGTGACGTCGAAATCCCGGACCTGGCACTGGCTGGGCTGGCGTTTCCGCCGATCATCTCGGCGGAGGCAGCCGCGTTTCACCAGCGCTGGCTGCGGCAGCACCCTGGAGCGTATGGCGACGACGTCCGCGAGCGGTTGGAGACGGGCGCACTGTACCCTGCAACCCAGTACATCAACGCCCAGCGGCTGCGCCGTATCGTAACCGAGGGATTCCTGACTACGCTCACTTCGGTGGATGTGCTGCTGACCCCAGCCACACCGGTCACGGCGCCGGCGCTGGCAGACACCGTGGTCGCAACACCGAACCCGCTCACGCGCTGCACCTTCCCGATCAACCTCACCGGCCTACCGGCGCTGGTGGTCCCGTGCGGGCAGGATGGCGCCGGACTGCCGGTAGGCGCCCAGTTCATCGGCCGGCCGTTCGCGGAGGATACCGTCTTGCGGGCCGGGCGCGCATATGAGCGGGTGACCGAGCATCACCTGCGGCGGCCGGGGGTGTACTGACGGCACAGGTCAGAAGGTACGGCCAAGTGGCTGATCCCACGGCTGGGGCGCCGCCACCCGGATTACCTCCTCTTCCATATCACGGACATAGAGGTAGAGCTGCGCGAAGAACTCCTCCTCCGGTAACGGGTAGGAGGGGTTGATGCACAAGTAGTTGAAACGCCATGGCGGCGTCACGCCGGGTGCGCAGCGCACCTCGATGCGCAGGCCCACCCGTAGCCGGTAGGTGACTCCGTGATACAGCCGAGATGGCACCTCGAGGTACTTCTGCCGCTGCAGTTGCTCCCACAGCGCATCGCCCAGCGTAGCGCGGGCAACCTCGCGAGCGTTGGCGCGGGCGGTACGGTAGTCGTCCCGCCGAAAGTCCGGACCGGCCGAGCGTCGGGGGACATGATACCACTGGCGGGCCCAGGGCAGCTCGAGCGTCGCGCTGTCACTCGACACCGCCCCCTCCGGCTCCCGACTCAGCCAATGTTGCACCCGCTTGAACATTGCCGCCTCGTTTGCTGATCGCGTGCGACGCGGCACGGACCTGCCGCCGGTCGGGTAGCGGCGGAGCCCGCGTCGCTGTCCTGCACAGAACCGCTAGCCCCCGGCGATTGGGGCGATCACCTGGTACTCCTCAACCCGCGGATCGAACGGGCCGTCATCTAGAACGTGGATGTCGCCGGCCTTGCGCGACACGCGGCAGCCGGCGCGCCGGGCCTCTTCGATGATCCGCTCCGCTTCCTCGATGGCGGCACGGTTCTCGGCGGTGTCCAGCTCCGGATGCCACTCAACAGTCTGGTGACCGCGCCGGTTCGCAATGATCAGTCGTGCCACTGTGCTCCTCCTGGCTGTCCGCTGCACGGGGACCGGCGCTCGCGGGAGAATGCGGGCGGGGCGACGCCGGGGGCGAACCCTGGCAGTTTACCGATTCTCTGGGGTAGCGAGAACCGGGCAACGGCACCGCGAGCGGTTGTAGAATACGTCGTGACTCTCGGCGCGGCAATGATCTGTCAAGTGATTGACTTCCGCACAACGCTCGGGCCGGAACCGATGCAGGCCATGTCAGGCGCCCCGCACGAATATGGCGGGCCGGCCGTAGCCCACCTGCTGGCAGCCGATGCGCTGCTGGCGGAGGTGATCCGGCGCACGGCACCGCTCCCAGCCCGCACGGCCGGCCCTGTCTATGACGAGCTGGTTCGGGCCGTGCTGTACCAGCAACTGGCCGGACCAGCGGCGGCCGCAATCGAACGGCGCCTGCGCGCCCTCTTTGGCGGCGACTACCCGCGCCCCCACGAACTGATCAGGGCCAGCGACGATGTCCTGCGCGGCAGCGGGCTTTCCCGGCAGAAGGTCAGCTATCTGCGCGATTTGGCTGCACACGCCACCGCTGGGCACATTGATGAGCACCTGCGCGATCTGGAGGACGCCAGTGTGATTGCCGCTGTGACTGCGGTGCGCGGCCTTGGCCGCTGGTCGGCCGACATGCTGCTAATCTTCGGCTTGGGGCGGCCGGATGTGTTGCCGGTGGGCGACTTCGGCATCCGCAAGGCGATGCAGCAGGTGTATGGGCTGGCAGCCTTGCCCGCACCGGTAGAGATGGAGCGGATCGCGGCGCCCTGGAGACCGTTCCGGAGTACTGCCACGCAGTACCTGTGGCGTGTGGTCGATCCACGGGCGCCCTGACGGCTGTTCCCCTACTGGGGAGCGTCCTAGCATGAGAGACAAGCGACCCTAGCACCATGCTCCAAACCCCGGAGTCTTACCGATGCGTACACTCCTGCTTGGCGCCCAATCGCAGCTTGGATACGACATCCTTCGCACTTGGCCGGAGGGCGCTGTCACTCCACTCGGGCATGGTGATTGTGATGTGACGGACCTGGCAGCGGTGCGAGCAGCGGTGGCAGGTGCGCGGCCACAACTGGTGATTAATCTGGCTGCCTGGCACCGCGTTGACGACATCGAGCGCGACCCTGCCGAGGCGCTGCGTGTCAACGCACACGGCGCCTGGTGCGCGGCAACCGCGGCAGCGGAGCACGGCGCGGCGGTGATGTGGATCAGCACGGACTACGTTTTCCGAGGGTTGCCGGGGCGGCCGTACCGCGAGTCAGACCCAGCGGACCCCGTCAACGTCTACGGCGTCACCAAGGCAGCCGGTGAACGACTCATCGCCCTGGCCAACCCACGGCACTGCGTCGTGCGGTCGTCAGGTCTGTATGGCGTCGCCGGTGCATCGGGCAAGGGCGGCAACTTCATCGAGACCATGCTGCGATTGGCGCGCGAGGGCAAACCGCTGCGGGTGGTGGGTGATCAGGTCCTGGGTCCGACGGCGACCTCCGACCTGGCTCAGGCATTGCTCGCGCTGGCGCGCGCCGGCGCGTATGGTATCGCACATCTGACGAACGCCGGTGCGATCTCCTGGCACGACTTTGCCTTGCTGGCATTCCGGCTGTGCGGGGTGCGGCCAGCGCTCACCGCCGTGACCTCGGCGAAGTACGGCGCCCCGGCAGCCAGACCGGCGTACTCAGTGCTGGAGAACGGGCTAGCACGGGAGGTGGGGATACCGCCACTCCGGCCGGTCGAGGAGGCGCTTGCCGCCTATCTGCGCGAGAAGGGCCATCTCTCGGCCTGAGCGCCGGCTATTGGGCACGATGCCCAATGGGCCCGGTACGGACCGGCGGGGTGACCGCCGCACAAGCGCACAGCCTGACCTGAACGACCGCAAACCGGGAGAGTGACAACGCTGTTTCCCGGGCGCCGCCCGTGGCTGCCACCGCTCCGCCAATCTGCACGAAGCCGGTCCGCCCGCCTGCTTGACAGCTTCTGAGCCCGATGCTAGGGTTCGAGCAGGCCAAGCTGTGGCCGCATGGGCTCCCGGCCAGCGATAGAGGGCGGAGTGCCATGAAGTTACACGCTCTCTGGTGCGTTCTGCAGACCGACAGGCCGGCCCTGCGCGGGAGCAGGGCGATATCAGGCAGGACCGCCGGTATGATCCCTCGGGGATGGGCGGCGACAGGGTAAGTCAATGCATGGGGCGGCGTCCGGTGGGACGGGGCCTTTTTTCGTGTGCGGGGTACAGCGCGATGGCTCGATCTGGGAGCACGGCAGGGAACCTGTGGCTGGCGAAGGAGCTATGGGAGCTGGGCGCGATCAAATTCGGCGACTTCAACGTCGGTCGCACCCTGCACTCACCGGTCTACGCCAATCTCCGGTTGCTGGTCAGCCGGCCCGTCACACTCGGCCGCATCGCTCGCGTGATGAAGGAGGAGACCGAGACACTCCTATCGATGCTGCATCCGCAGGTCTCACCCTTTAGCCTCGTGGCCGGCGTGCCGTTCGGCGGCCTCCACCTGGCTACCGCTTTCTCCCTTGCCTCGAAGGTCCCGATGATCTATCTGCACCCCGCCAAGGACGGCCGCGGCAATGTCATCGAGGGCAACTACGTTCCCGGTCAGACCGTGCTGATCATCGACGACCTGATCACCGGTGGCACCAGCCTGATCGAGACGGCGCAGCATCTGCGCGAAAAGGGCCTCGTGGTCAAGGATGCCATCGTGCTGCTCGACCGCCGCCAAGGCGGACGCGAGCGCATCAAGCGGCACAACCTTCACCTGATTCCCTTGCTTGACATGGAAACACTGCTCAACTACCTGATGTCGCACGGGAAGATCAGTGAGGAGTGGTACCGGCGCAGCCTCGAGTACCTTGCCAATCCCCAGCGCATCGCCGATTAGCTTCACTGCCCGGTGGCCAGCGCGTCGGTCAGCCGGTACAGGCGGTCGAGCACGCGCCGGGCATCAGCCCCCTCCACCGGTACCGGCCGTCCCTCGCGCTCATCGATGATGGCGGGTATCAGCCGCAGCGTCCGGACGCCCTGCCGGTCCAGCGTGACGCGCACGATTGCGGTCAGTACGGAAGGCAGGCCCGGCTGCCGGCGATCATCGGCGTCGAGATCGAACACGAAGTTGCCCAGGCTGTGCACCACGGGCACGCCTCGGTAGTACTCGATGCCCTGAAGCACGTGGGGGTGTCCGCCGAGCACCAGCGCCGCACCACTGTCTATGGCTGCCCGGGCCAGTTCACGTTGCACACCGTTCGGGTTAGCGGTGTACTCATACCCGGCGTGGATTGACACGATGACGACGTCCGCACTGGTCCGGGCGGCGGTGACATCGCGGCGGACTGCTTCTGCTGTCCCCCAGGCCACCCCTGGCCGGCCCGGCGCCGCGGCCATGCTCTGGGCACGGAAGCTGCTCACGCTGTCGTCGGGGACGTTGACGTATGCCAGCAGCGCCACCCGGAGGCCGTGGACCGTCACCAGGGCCGGCGCATGAGCCGCTGCGGCGTCCGGTCCGGCGCCGGCAAAGGCGATGCCCACCGCGCGGAGCGCCTGCAACGTGTCGGTGACACCTTCGGCGCCGTAGTCCGTCAGGTGGTTGTTGGCCAGCGACAGCAGGTTGAAGCCGCCGGCGCGCAGGGCAGCGGTCGTCTGTTCGGCCGCCGCACGAAACACGTAGTCTTTGCGGGCGGCCGTTCCCCGGCTGGTCAGCGCCATTTCCAGGTTTCCAAATCGGAGATCGGCCGCGGCCATCACCGGCTGGACAGCGGCGAAGGGATACTCAGTGCCCCGCTGCGCCATCAGCGTTGGGAGTGAGCGGCCGAGCATGATGTCGCCAACCGCGTCCAGCACCACCGGGCGTTGACGTCGCGCGGCCAGCTCACGCCGCAGCCGGTCCGCCAGGGCCTCCGCCTCATCAGCATCAGCAGGGCGGGCCACCAGTACCCGATGCTCGGCCAGCGGGTAGCCCGGCGCATCGGGTAGCTGGCCATCGACGTGCAACGACTTCTCGCCCACTCCTGGCCCGCCGGCGGCGTCTATCCGCAGCGTGCCACGCACAACAGGCTCGGACCCTGCTGGAGCCAGCGAGGACGCATCGATACCCAAGACCCGCGCGACCAGACCGGCGTCATGGTCGGGGGCTGCCTGAAGCTGCACAGGCGCGGACGGCCCGCCCACCTCTTTCCAGTCGCGCACCCGTCCGGCGGCGATGTCCCTCGCCTGCTGGGCCGTGATCGCTTCGAGGGGATAGGTCAGCGGCGCGACCAGGGCGACGGCCTTGCGCTCGACGTTGACCGCCACCAACTCTGCCGAAACCGGGGCGGCCGTGAGTGCGAAGCGGGCCGATCGGTTGACGACCGCGCGGGCTGCTTGCTCTGGGCCAGCTGTCTCCATCAGCATGTCGCCAGTGAGACCGAGAGCCGCCAGCGCCGCGCCGTGTTCTGCCCGCCAGGAACCGGCGACCGCCAGCGGCTCTACCAAGGACACCAGGGGACGCTCGATGCGCAGCGTAGGTCCGCCGTGCTGGCAGGCTACGAGCACTGGCCAGAGCAGGGCGATCAGTACCAGCTTGGCGGGTCGTGGCAGGCGCACTGATTTCTTCCCCGGAAGCGTAGGGCCAGGGTAGCAGGATCGCAGGGCGGGGGGAGCGCTACGATGTCAGAGAGCGCACCGTTTCGCGCGTCATGAGAGGGCTGGTATGACTCGCTGGGCCGGGCTGGCCATGCTGATCATCGGGCTGCTGAGTGCCGCCTGTTCCAAGGATAAAACAGCGTCCGACCAGGCGCGGGTCACCGCCACACCCTCTCCTTCACCGGCTGCCACGGCCGCCACGGAGGCCGGCTGCTTTGCCGGGCTGCGGACTTACCGGTACACCGGCACGGTTGATCTCAAGCTGCCACCGAGCCTTGGCGGCTCGAACTTCAGAGATATCGCGGTCAGCGGCGCCCAGGTGAGCCCAGACCGCAACCAGACGCGGTTGGTGACGGCGCAGGGCACCTTTGAACTGATCACCATCGACGGTGACGCCTGGGTGCGGTCTGGCAGCGGAGCGTGGGAGAAGAATCCGCGCAACCTGGGGCCGCAGTTTAGCATCAACCCGCGCGACATATGCCGAACGAGCCCGGCCGAACTGGAGCGGCTGGGCGTCCGGCCGCAGCGCGAGACCATCAACGGTACTTCGGTGCTCAAGTACACCGCTACGAAGGAGCAACTAAGCCGTGCCAATGCCGGCTTTGGCGGCGCCGGGGGCTTGCTCACCGCCCTATTCGATGATGTGGTGTTAACGCTGTGGGTGAGCGAGCAGGAGCGCTGGCCGGTGCGCCTCGACCTGCAGGCTGAGCAGACGGGCACGGACGCAATCTCGCTACGGGCGGGTTTCACCATAAGCGACTTCAACAAGAGCGACATCGCCATCACGGCGCCGAACTGAGTACATGCGGCTGATCATCATCACCGGCATGGGTGGAGCCGGCGTCTCGACCGTGGCGGGCTGGACAGCCGCCCGGTGTGGCGCAGGCGGACGGCGGGTACGGTTGCTGGACGCCTCTGGTGGACCGCCGCTGCCAAACGCCAGCATTCCGCCGGTGCGGGTGGTCCCGCACGCTGAACTCGCCCGCTGGCCGGCCATCGAGGCATGGCTGGCGGACCTCGCCGGTGAACGTGACGCGACGGCGCTGACAGCGGCGCTGGCCGCATCGAGTGTCGCCGACCTCCTTTCGCTACTGGCAATCGCCCGCGCGTTGAGCGACGACGGCGGTGCATGCGTGATTGTGGATGCGCCGCCCGTGGCTGCCGCCCACCGGATGCTGACGCTGCCCGCGCTGGCAGCCAGACTGGGTCCGCTCCCACGGCGAGCCGGTGGCGGGCGCGTTGCACGTGCGCTGGCGCGACAGCTCGTGGATGCACCGCTGCCGTCCAGTGCGGCACTGGACGAACTTGCAGACTGGCACCAGCGACTGGCAGCCTTGGCAGCGGTGCTCGCCGACCCAGAAACCTCGGCGGTGCGGGTGGTGCTGCGTGGAGGGCCCCAGGCTACGCGTAGCGCACGAGAGTTACTGGCGCCGCTGGTGCTGAGCGGCCTTCCGCTCGACACGATCTACTCTGCTTTTGATGAAGAGGATGCGGGCGCCCCGGAAGAGCAGTTATGTGAAGCGCTGCATCCGCTTCTTGTCAGTCCCTGGCCACTGGGAACTGCCAGCGACCCGGCCCAGCCGGGGAGATCGCTGCCACCACTACAGCTGCAGCACACCGGCAGCGCGACGCGGCTGCTCCTACCGCTGCCGCTACAGTCACGCGCTGCGTTGACGCTGCGCCAGCAGGGTAGCCGGATTGTCATTTCCGCCGGCGGCGCCACCCGTGAGGTGGGGTTGCCTGACACCGTTGCGGGCCAGCAGTGCACCGGCGCTACCTACGATGGCGCGACGCTGACGCTGGCGTTTGAGCCTGCTCCGGTGGCATCATCCTGACGGGGCCGGGCGGCACAGGCGCAACGGCTCTGATAGACTCTGACCGAATTCGCGCGGGCGAAAGGCCCGCCCCGCCGGCCCAGACGACACCGGCGGCAGCGGATATGGGGTGTGTTAATGCCCAGCGAGACGTTGACCGTCACAGACAACCGCACCGGTAAGACCTACGAGCTGCCCATCAGCGATGGCACGATTCGCGCCACCGATCTGCGGCAGATCCGGATCTCGCCGGACGATTTTGGGCTGATGAGCTATGACCCGGCGTTCATGAACACCGCGTCGTGCCGCTCGGCCATCACGTTCATTGACGGCGACCAGGGGATTCTCGAATACCGCGGCTATCCGATCGAGCAACTTGCCGAGCAAAGCAACTTCCTCGAAGTCGCCTATCTGCTGATCTACGGTGAGCTTCCGACAAAAGAGCAGTTCGAAACCTTCCGATACCACATCACCCATCACACGTTTGTGCACGAGAACATCAAGGAGTTCATGCGCGGCTTCCGCCATGATGCCCACCCGATGGGGATGCTGCTCGGTACGGTGGGGGCGCTGTCTACGTTCTACCCAGACGCCAAGCTGATCAACGATGCGCGTTCACGCGAGATCCAAACGCACCGGCTGATTGCGAAGGTGCCGACGATCTCGGCATTCTGCTACCGGCACTCGTTGGGGCTACCGTACGTATACCCCGACAACGACCTGTCCTATACCGGCAACTTCCTCAGCATGATGTTCAAGATGACCGAGGCCAAATACCAGCCCAACCCGGTGCTGGAGAAGGCGCTCGATGTCTTCTTCATCCTGCACGCTGATCACGAGCAAAACGCCGGCACCAATGCTGTCCGCGCCATTGGCTCCACCGAGGTTGACCCCTACTCCGCCGTGGCGGGTGGCATCGGCGCTCTGTACGGGCCACTCCACGGCGGCGCAAACGAGGCCGTGCTCCGCATGTTGCGCGAGATCGGCAGCGTGGACCGGGTCCCGGACTTCATCAAGGGCGTGAAGAACGGCGAACGGTTGCTGATGGGTTTCGGCCACCGGGTGTACAAGAACTACGATCCGCGCGCCCGCGCCATCAAGAAGGCAGCGGACTCGGTCTTCGAGGTGACCGGCGTCAATCCGCTGCTCAAGATCGGGTTGGAGCTAGAGCGCATCGCCCTCGAGGACGATTACTTCATCAAGCGCAAGCTCTATCCGAATGTCGACTTCTTCTCTGGCTTGATTTATGAAGCGATGGGCCTGCCGGCCGAGATCTTCACGGTGCTGTTTGCCATTCCGCGTACGGCCGGCTGGCTGGCACAGTGGCTGGAGATGACAGCCGACCCTGAGCAGAAGATCGCCCGCCCGCGCCAGGTATACACCGGCCAGCGCCGCCGCGATTACATCCCCGTCTCACAACGCGGATAACCGACAACCGGCCCGGCCTGCGTGCAGCGCCTCCCACCACCCCGGGGGGCGCTGCTCGTTGGTGGCAACCAGCATCCATAAGCGACGAGGCGGCGCCGGTCGCGTGCTATAATCGGCAGTGCCGCGGCCCCCGGCTGCAGCGCGCTGAGGAGGATATGTGGCGGTCGCCGAACGCGTTGCCAGCCTCAGCGCCGTCCGTCCGGCGCCGTTCGCCAGCCGCCTGCTGGCCTATCTCCTTGACTGGCTGGTTGCTTTCATCTTGACCTGTGTGTTCCTTGCCGCCGGTGGGTTGATCGTGCTCATTGCCTCAGACATGGCGAGAGAGGATGCCCCGGATCGAGCAATGGCTGCCGGCGTGGCAACGGCTGCGATGGCAGCCCCGGTGTGGCTGGTCGTGACGCTGACCGGCTGGACCATGGCCGGCCGCTCCGCCGGCAAGCTGGCGCTCGACCTGAAGATCGTCACCCGGCGCGGACGCCCCCCGGGCTTCGGGCGCGCGCTGATACGACTGACCGTTGCCCTGATCGAGTCGGCGCCACTGGCGGCTGCTCCGGTGGTCGCGGTACTCATGTACCTTGCGGACGACAGCCGGGCCGCACTCCGACTGGGTGCACCGGCGGCGGCGGGGCTGCTGATACCGCTGGCCAGCGCCATTTGCACGCTGGCCGACCGCCAGCACCGCGCCCTGCATGACTTCGCTGCCGGCACGCGCGTGGTGCGCGAGGATGCACCCTAGCTCGAAGGATCAGCGCCGATGACCCGACGGCCGGGCCGCTCGCCCAATGCCAGGCAATCATCCGGTCAGGCGTGGAATGTGCGCCGGCGTAGCCTGGCCGACGACGACGCCTCCGGCCGGGTGCAGATGCTGGGCCTGCTCGTGATCTTGTCCATATCGGCCCTGCTGGCGTTGCACGGGCTGGCGCTGGCTACCAGCGCCGGCAATGCCGGCCGCACGCTTCGGAGCATTCTTCCACCGCTGACCGACCTCGACCAGGCGCTGGCGGCACATCGTGATGCCGTCCGTGCTCAGGCGCCGGCAGGCGAACCAGTCGCGGTGCCAGGCGTGCCACTGGCCATCCATATCCCCGCCGAGGTCGCTGCCGGTGAGGATGCCACTATCCACCGCGTGGCCGCAGATGCGATGGCCAGGGCCGTCCGGGACGAGGGCGCCTCCGCATTTCGCGCCGATGGAACGGCCACAGGAAAGCCGGGGCTGTTCAGCCGTCAATGGACGGTCGAACGTACCCTCACCCTGCTGACTGCCGGGAGTCACGATCGGTTCGTCCGCCTGCGCACGTATGCCCTGCTGCCGGCGATCGTGTTTGGCGTGCTGCTCGCCTGGGCCAGCGGCCTGCGCCGTGCCCCGGTGTCGCTGGGGAGTGCCGTGGTATTCGGCGCAATGCTCGGTGTACTGTTCGCATTACTCGGGCGAATGGCAGCTTGGGTGGTCGGTTCGGGCGCCGGTGGCGTGACGGCCGAGATCGTGGGCCGGGTGGCGCGCGACCTCTCGATGACCGTGATCGCGGTGGCGGTGGCTGCCGGTGCGGGTGGCGCGCTGGCCGCCGTGGCCGGCGCAGTCGTCGTACGGGCGCTGCCCGAGGAGGCAGGGTGGGGCGGGCTAACGACGAGCGGTGGGCGCGGCGCTCGTCCCAACCAGTGGGAGGAAGGCTAATGCCACTGTTCATTGCCCTTGGCCGGGCGACGGAAGCCGGCAAGCGGCGCACGCTCGAGGGGCTGGCCGAGCGCCACCGGCGAGCCGTAGCACGAGCCGAAGATGCCGGCGCCCGCGTGCTCGCCAGCTATGCGCTGCTCGGGCCGTATGACTACTTCACGTTGCTGGAGGCGCCGGACGTGGAGACCGTGGCGCGCATCCTCATCCGCGAGGCAGCGCGCGGCAACGTTAACTACGAGATCCATCCAGCGCTGCCGATGGATCAGTTTGCACGGCTGGTGGGCGAGGAAGATGCGCCCGCGGCACTGCGACTACGGCGGTCTGGGCGGCGGGGCGCGGCCGGGAACACAGCAGGGAAGGCCGAGGCCGAGCCCGCGCGCTCCAGCATCCGCCGCCAGGTTCGCCGTGTTGGCCGGGCGGCCGAGCCAGACGCCGGGACCGCGTGACTTGATGACCGGGCGGGCGGGGAGAGACGCCCGGCAAGTGTCTAACTGGCCACGGGGTAGACGATCTCGCCGCCCACGGTCTGGTTCGAGGGCTGCCGCCGTGTCTGAACGCCCTTGGATGCCCAGAAGATCTCTGCGACTTCCTGGCAGGCGGCGAGCAGCTGCCCGGCTGTATCCTTGTTCAACTGCTGCTTGGCGCTGCTGGTGAGCTTTGTCGCCTTCCAGAAGACATCGTGCAGGTTCGGGAACTTCTCGAGATGCTCGGGCCTGAAGTAGTCAGTCCAGAGAACCACGAGCTCATGCTCACAGATCTTGGCATGCTCTTCCTTGACGGCAGTGTAGCGTGAGAGCTGCATCGCGTAGGTATCCTGCGCGCTCTTGCCGGCGGAGGCATCGGGCTGGGCCAGCGCCTCCGTGAGCTGTACCATACGCATCACGGTCAGGGCCGCGATCTGGGCGTTGTGCGGGTCATAGATGCCGCAGGGAATATCGCAATGCGCGCGTGCGCGGCGTGGTGGATGAAGCCAGTCAAGCAGACCGAAGGCGTGATCGAGAACGGCCATGAATAGCGTGCCTCCTGCGTTGTCGCCTGCGCGGGTTCCTCCCCCGGCGGCTACCCATGAGTATAGCCTTCCTCAGGGGCGGATGCCTGTCCGTCTGCGACGATGACGGCTGCCTGCTTGCGCCTGGCAGTGCTGGGAGTAGTGGCGACGGCAGCTTGTTCAGCTGCGCGACTCGTGATGCGAGTCCAGGTCGACGGCCACAGCATGGAACCGGCCCTGGCACACGGCGACCGCCTGTTACTGCTGCGGGCCGGCTGGTGGTGGTGGCCGCGGCCGGGCGCGATTGTGTTGGCGCGGAGAGTGGCCGTGCCCGGTGGCTGGACCGTCAAGCGTGTTGCGGCAGTTTGCGATGCCGGCTACGACCTGCGCGGTGACAACGCCTCGTGCAGCACCGATAGCCGTGCTTTCGGTCTGGTCCCTCGCGGGGATGTCGTCGCCGGTGCCATCTATCGCTACGCGCCGCCGGAGCGCCGCGGCCGTGTGACGGACGGCGCAAGATCGCGCGGTGGCCGCCGGCTGGCTTCACGGGCGGGCCCCGGTGTATAATCGGCCGTGACTGGTACATCACCTGCGGGAGTAACTCAGCGGCAGAGTGGCTGCTTCCCAAGCAGCAGGTCGAGGGTTCGAATCCCTTCTCCCGCTCCCAGCTCCAAATCCGAGAACCGCCTGCTGAGGGCGGTTCTTGGCGTTGTGGTCGCTTGCGGGCGCCTCCGGCCCGGCATCGGTGGGCCGTGGCGAGTGGGGCGGGGCCTCCCGTGAGAGACGCCGCCCCACAACCGTGGCCGTTTTGCCGGGCCTAGTTCTTCCAGTACTCGGAATAGCCGGACGTGGCCTTCACGCCGGTATAGCAGCCCTCCACCTTCTTCTGACAGACGTAGCGATCCACTCCGTGCGTCACGAAGATATACGGGCTGTCTTCCATGATCAGCGTGACGGCGTCCTTGTAGATCTTGGCGCGCTCGTCCTTGTTGAGGGTCTCGCGGCCCTTCTTGATCAGGTCGTTGACCTGAGCATTCTCATACGGGAAGAAATTGAAGGTACCGCCCTTGCCGAAGGTGTTGCCGACCCACTGGTCTGGGTCAACTCCGCCGGACAGGCCCAGGGCGTAGGCGTTCGACTCCTGCTTCTGCAGCTTGGGGATGACAACGCCGTTGAAGTCGCCTTCCTGGATATTCATCGTGATGCCGACCTTCTTGAGCTGGGCCTGATACAGCTCGGCCAGCTGCTTGGTCAGCGAGTCACCAGCTGAGATCCAGAACTCAAACGCGAAACCGTTGGGCTGGCCACCCTCGGCCAGTTTGGCCTTGGCCTTGGCCTGGTCGTATGGGTAGAAGTCCTTGTCCGGCCGCGCCCACGCCAGCGGCGGTGGGATCGGGCCGTTGGCCTTTTCGCGGTTGCCCTCGTAGATGACCTTGATGACTTCATCGCGGTCGATGGCGTGGTACAGCGCCTGGCGCAGGGCCTTGTTGTCGAACGGCGGTTTGCTGGTGGTCAGCCACAGACCGGCAAAGGAGAAGCCGGCCTTCTGGTCCATCTTAATGTTGCTGTCCTTCTTCAGGACAGGGAGATCGGCATCGCGCACGGCGCCGCCGCGGATCAGGTCAACGTCGCCCGCCTGAACGGCGGTCAGCCGGTTGGTGGACTCGGTAATAATGCGCCACTCGATGCCATCAAGGTAAGGCAGAGCCTTGTCGTCGGCGCCCTTGCGCCAGTAGCCGTCGAACTTGGCCACCTTGACGTAGTTGTCGTTCTTGAACTCGACGAACTTGAAGGGGCCGGTGCCTACCGGCGTCTGGTTGAACTTCTCCTCGCCCAAATCCTTGACGGCCTTGGGCGAAACGATGTAGCCGAGACCGCCGGTCAGGCGGGACGGGAATGGGGCGAATGGCTCCGACAGCGTCACTTTGACGGTCATTGGGTCCACGACGATCACATCGGTGATCTGGCGCGTATCGCCGTACCGCGCGCCGGCGGTGTTGTTGCGAATGCGGTCCATGGAGAACTTGACGGCCTCAGCATTGAGGTCAGAGCCGTCATGGAATTTGACACCGGGGCGGATCTTGAAGATCCAGGTAAGGTTGTCGGGGTTTTCGACCTTCTCGGCCAGCCAGGGCTGCGGTTCCAGCTTATCGTTGTACTTGTACAGCCCCTCGAACACGTTGGCGACAATATCGCCGCCGGGAACGTCATTCTGCAGCATCGGGTCGAAGTGGCGGGGGTTGTTCTCGAGCGCGACGACCAGCGTGCCGCCTCGCTTGATGTTGACCCGCGCCTGCGTGGGCGCCGCACCGGGGGCCGCCGTCGCTGCCCCGGCCGCGGGTGAGCCGCCACTGGGGGCAGTGGTCGCGCTGGAGCCCTCCTTCTTGTCGTCGCTGCCGCAGGCGGCCGCGAACAGGCTCATCGCCAGCAATCCGGCGATCACCCACCGTCTTCCGCGCATCGATCTCCCTCCTCCACAAATGACGCGACCGGCGCATGCCCTGGTGCGCCCTTCGCTTGACCCGAATGCCCGTATTAGTGCTTGGCGCCGCGCATCCGTGGGTCGATGATATCGCGCAACGCATCTCCGAGCATATAGAAGGACAGCACGGTCAAGAAGACCGCCAGGCCGGGGCCCAGCACCAACCATGGTTGGAGACGGAAATTGGTGAGTGCATCCAGGAACATCGCCCCCCAGTCCGGGTACTTGGACTTGGGCGCCAACCCGAGAAACGACAGGTTGGACAGCAGCAGCACAGCGCCGCCGGCCGCCAGCGACGTCTGGATGATCAGCGGGTTGAGCGAGTTCGGCAGCACGTGGCGGAACATCAGCCGAGGTGTAGATGCCCCCAACGCCCGGGCGGCATTGACAAAGTCGAACTCGCGCACCTGGAGCACTTGACCGCGCGTCAAGCGGAAATACCCGGGGAAGTTGACCAGGCCCACGACGATCATGACCGTGAGTAGCTTGGCGCCAAAGGCGTTGATCAGGGCGATGAGTAAGAGCAGGCTGGGGAAGGCGATCTGAGCGTCCACCCACCGGCCAATCGCCAGGTCCAGCAGCCCGCCGAAGAATCCTGCCAGCACCCCCAATACCACGCCGACGGTGGCGGCGATCGCCACCACGGTCAGGCCGGCGGGCAACGTCACACGACCGCCGTACAGCACGCGGCTGAAGGTGTCGCGGCCAAGCTGGTCGGTACCTAGCCAGTGGTCCCAGGAGGGGCTTTGCAGCCGCTTGTTCGTGTGCGGTTCGGTTGGGTCATATGGGGCGATCAGCGGTGCGAGCATGCTCAGCGTGAACAGCACCGCCATTACACCCGTGAAGACGGGGAAGCGAGCGTCCCGGCGGCACAGGTGCACCAGCCACTGCCACAGCGTGCGCCGGGGGCGGATCCCTTCCAGTGCCAGCGTCGCCAGCGGGGAGGCCTTATCGGCGACGGACATAGCTGATCCTCGGGTCAAGATAGGCGTAGCAGATATCGACAAACAGGTTGCCGAAGCAGACGCTAATCGCCGCGATAAACGTCACTGCCTGGACAACCGGGTAGTCTTTGTTGGTCAACGCCGACACGATCAGCCGGCCGACACCCGGCCAGTTGAAGATGCGCTCGGTGATGACCGCGCCCTCCCATAGCAGGAACAGCGTCAGCCCGATCAAGGTGACGGCGGGGATCAGCGCGTTGCGCAGCGCATGGCGTGACACGACCACCCACTCCGACAGCCCCTTGGAGCGAGCGGTGCGGATGTACTCGTTGCCGAGCACTTCGAGGACGCTGGAACGGATGAACCGGGTATAGACTGCCACGGTGCCAATGCTCAGTGCCAGGGTGGGCAGGATCACGTTCTTGAGGTTCGTGATCGGGTCCTCAAAGAACGGCACATATCGTGGTGTCTCGAACACACGCCACTTATAGGTGAGGAAGTAAATCAGCATGGTGCTGACGAAGAAGCCGGGAATGGCGATGGACGCCAGCGTATAGCCGGTGACGGCCTTGGCGAGCAGACTACCGCGCTTGATCGCCGCCAGTGTTCCCAGCGGAATAGCGACCAGCAGCCCAAAACCAAACGACAACAGCGCCAGCTCCAGCGTCGCCGGCAAACGCTCCTTGATCTCATCCATCACCGGCCGGCGTGCGCGCAGCGACCGGCCGAAATCGCCGCGCAGCATCCGCGATGTCCAATCGGCATACTGAACCACCACCGGCCGGTTAAGCCCGAGCTGCTCACGACGGGCAGCCAGCTGCTCTGGCGTACCCTCGATGCCGAATTCGATCTGCACGGGGTCGCCCGGGGTGACGCGGATGATAATGAACAGGGCAACGGTGACAAGCCAAATGGTGGGGATCATGAGCAGCAGGCGGCGGATGACGTACTGCGTCAAGGGTCGCTCCGCGGTTCAGTGGTCGGACCAATATGAGAAGTATAGGCGATACTGTCAAGCAGAATCCGGCGTAGCGGGCGCCCGCTCGGCTGTGGGACGATGATGCTATGACCATCTCGGCTCCCGCAAGCCTGTCCCCGGAAACCCTCGTGACCATCGAGTCTGCCGCCGCCATGCTGGCACAACAGGCCGGTGCGCTGCTACTTGAGCGCTTTCGCACGCGGCTCACCGTCGAGTACAAGAGCGCCGGTCATCAAGACCCCGTAACCGAGGCCGACCGCGAAGCCGAGCGCTTCCTGCGTCAGGCCATCCTGGCGCGATTCCCCGAACACGGTGTGCTGGGTGA
The DNA here is from genome assembly GCA_963170165.1 of Chloroflexota bacterium. Classification (GTDB taxonomy): domain Bacteria; phylum Chloroflexota; class Dehalococcoidia; order CAUJGQ01; family CAUJGQ01; genus CAUJGQ01. Next base: position 21,943 of record CAUJGQ010000017.1, read on the forward strand.
GGAAGGCTCGGAACCGCCGCGCGAAGCCGCGTTTGTCTGGGTGGTAGACCCGCTCGACGGTACCACCAACTTCATCAATGGCCTGCCACTGTGGGCGGTATCGATTGGTGTCCTGTGGCACGGCCGGCCGGTAGCCGGCGCGATCTTCACGCCCGCCGGGCCCGGCGCGGCGCCGGCTGTCATCCGCGCCCGCTTGGGCGGCGGCGCATTCCTCGATGACCAGCCGGTGACGGTGGCGCGCGAGCCGCAGCCCACCCGCCGGCGGCTGGCAACGCTGCCCGCTCATTACTGGCAGGACCTCAAGTTCCGATCACGCGGGCCCGGCGAGCTCGGTGAGGCGCGCACGCTGGGCAGCATCGCGCTGGAACTGGCGCTGATCGGCGCTGGCGCCCTCCAGTACGGTATCTTCTGGGGACCGAAGATCTGGGACGTCGCCGCCGGGGTCACCATCGTGCGTGAGGCCGGCGGCGTTGCCCTGCTGCGCGCCGGCCGCAGTCAACCATGGGTTGACCTCCACGCTTTTGACGCGTCCCCTGTCAGGCGCGGCCAGCGGGCAACCTTGCGCGGCTGGCGCGGCTCAATCGTTGCCGGCGCATCACCTGCCGCCCGCCTGGTGGCAGAGGATATTCGGTCGCGTATCACCGTGCCGGCGCCGGTAAAGCGCGGCGCCGCCGCCATCAAAGACCGGCTGCCTCGGCGCTCACGCACCGACGGATCGCCGGGAAATGGCAGCACGGGATAGCCGGCCAGGACGATCCTTCAGGTTCGCTGCCGCGGCCGCCGGCATGATCGCTCTACGAGTAGTTCGGCTTCTTGGAGAGTGCCAGCCCAAGGCCAAAGACGGCGTTCACCAGGATGAACGCGAAGATGCCGGTCTGCAGCCCAGCACTACGGCCGGCGTAGTGGCCCATGACCAGGCCCGGGACGACCGTCGCGGCCAGCACGAAGCCGCCGTACGCCACCGGCAACAGTCGCGAGGGGAGTACCGAATTGCGGGCGCGCAGCTCGCGTCCCCCGTCGCTGCTGCTGTCCAGCGCCAGGAACAGGCCGACGATCGCCATCGTCGCACCGGCCATGATCACCAGGATGGAGATGATTGAGCGCCAGTCGTTGAGCGTCTCGGCCGACCGCGAGGCGAAGAACACGCCCGCGCAGGCTACGGCGAGCCCGCCGAGGAACATCAGGCGCTGAACCGGACGGTTGTTCATCGCATCACCTCACGGCTGTTTCTGTTTTAGTAGCGTGCGGACACCGGCTGCTAGCCGGGAAGGGTCAAAGTCGCTGCGCAGCAGGGACTGCTCGCGGCCCTGCTGGTCGATTACGTAGATCGCTTCAGTATGACCCACCCGTATCGCCGAGTTGCTCAACGCCGGGGACGCCGCAACGCCGTAGGCCGCCCACACCGGCGCAAGCTGCGCTTCGCTGCCGACGAGATAGTGCCAGCGGCCGTCCGGTAGCTCGTGCAGCCGAGAGAACGCCGCCGCCGCCGCCTGATCATCGCGCTCCGGATCGACACTGATGGCCACAGCCACGGCCTCCGCGCCGTCACCGCCCAGCTTCTCCAGCGTCTGGCGAAGCTTCTGCGCCGTCAACGGGCACACATCTGGGCACGTCGTATATAGGAACGTTAGCAATACCACCCGCCCACGCAACCCGCTCAGTGTCACCGGCCGGCCCTGCTGATCGCTCAGCGCGAAATCCGGCGCCGGGATGCCGTCGAGGTGGGTGCCAGGCAGCTCAGCGCCGCTGTGCCCAGCACAGGCGGCCACTAGGAGCCCCACCGCCAGTGCACCCCACACCCCAATCCGTGCCCGCAGCGGGCGATGCTGTACTACCTTGCGCCATCTCACTGAACGACGAGTGTGCCCTTCATCTCAACCGGGTGGACATCGCACACAAACGGGAAGCTCCCTGTCTGGGCGATGGTGAACTTGATGGTTTCCGTCTTGCCGCCGGCCAGCAGCGTCGTCTGCACGTCTTTGCCGTCTTTGCCCTTCACATTCTGCACGCGGAGGTTGTGCAGCGCCGAGCCCTTATTGTCCAGGGTCAACGTCACTTCCTCATTCGCCTTGATGGAGATGTTTGTCTTGTCGAACTTGTTGTCGGTGGCGACAACGACGACCGTACCCGCGGCCGGGGCAGCCCCCGCCGAGGCTCCCGCACCAGCGCCCGCAGCAGCGCCTGCCGCCGGCGCTGCCGGAGCATCGACCACGGTGATCTTCCCCACCATGTCCGCGGGGTGCACTTCGCACAGGAAGTTGAAGGTCCCCGTCTGGGCGATGGTGAACGTGATTGTCTCGCTCTGCCCGCCCTGCAGCAGCTTGGTGGTGATTGGGTTACCGTCGGCGCCGTTGACGCCCTGCACCTTCCAGTTGTGCAGCGCCGCGCCCTTGTTATCCAGGGTCAGCGTCACTGGTGTGTTGACCGGCACCGTGAAGTCCTTGATTGAGAAGACATTGTCGGTGGCTACCTCGGTCACCTGGGTGAGCACCGCCGGGCCTTCACCGTGGCCGCCACCGGCCTCCGGGCGGACCGCGATGTACAAGCCGACGGCGATGACAGCGGCGACGGGCAGCGCCGTCATGGCGATCGTCGTCTCCCGGCTCATCCGCGGCCCTTCTGCCACAACGACCGCGACGAGCATGATCGCCAGGGCGATGGCCGAGGCCAGGCCGGTGGCAACGGCGGCATCAACATCGAGCAGGATTTTCGCTCCGCTCACCAGCCACAGGACGATGGCGGCGATCACGCCCACCGGGATCAGGATCGGCAGCAGCAGCCGGTCTCTCACACCAGGACCTCCGACCGTCACGCCCGGCAGCTGCGCCGGCGTGGGTGATTATGTGCTGGGAGCGCCCGGCTTGGTCAGCCCCATGCGCCCCAATTCTTCCTCGACGTCATCCCAGCGAATTGGCGCCGCGGTCAGCCGCTCCTGCTTGCCCTCGCGCGCTACCCAGCCAAAGAACACGATGCCGATGGCCACCCACAGGATCGCGCCACCGCCTAACTTCATGATCAGCCCGGCGGTGCGCTGGTCGGTGACCACCGACATGCCCCACAGGCGTGGCGCGCTGGCGTAAAACTCGTAGAGCGGCTTGCTGGCGAAGGTGATGAACGACGCCAGCACGCTCGGTACCAACGATTGAACGAACAGGTAGATCATCGCCAGTGCCGGTGAGAGTCCCGGCAATCGCCGGTCTGGCGACATGGCCGGCCACCACATCAGCGTTGCCGAAGCGATGAGCACCAGATGGACAAAGAAGTGCACCCAGTGGTGCTCCAGCGACAAGTTGACCATGAATGGGATATGGGTAACGAGGGTAATCGAATTGAACAGCACGAACGCCAGCAGCGGCCGGGTCAGCATGTACAGGGCCTGGCGGACGGCGCGGCGCTCGAGCAGCGGGTCAAGCAGCCAAGCAGGCGTACCGAGGAGAAGCAGCGGTGGCGCCACCAGCGTGAACAGCGTGTGCTGCACCATGTGGATGGAGAATAACCGCTGCTCGGCGATGTCATGAATGGGTGTGCCAGCGCCGATGTACAGCACCACGACGCCGGCGGTCCACCAGGTGACCTGCGCCCTGGTCGCGCTCTTGCCTCGGGGCCGGCCAACGCGCCGTAGCCCGTACACGTACGCAAACTGCAACAACGCAATCCACAGGATGACGTCTGGATGCAGGTGCCACGACATCTCAGGAGCCTTTCCAAGAGCGGGGACAGCCGGTCTCGCGCGGTTCGCCGGGCGGGCAGGCAGGAGTGCTACCCGCGCGAGACAGCGGGCGGCACTCCCAGATCACGCTATGCGAAGATCGCCCGCTGGATACTGAGCACGGCAATGAACACGGCGACAGCCAGCGTCAGCCCGCCGACGAACATCACGGTAAACAGCCGGTTATCAAATCGCAGGTGCATGAACCACATCACCACCAGCGCAAACTTAAGCGTCATGCAGATCATGATGCCCAGGCCGCGGGCGAAGTCGTTGACGTTGATATAGGACAGGATCACCTCGAGAGTGGTCAGCACCGCCAGCGCGACGGCGATTTCCACGTACGTGCGCGGACCAGGATGCGCGTGCTCCTGATGGACCTCCGGCGCCGCCTGCTCGTGTCGGGTACTCATAGACCGGCTCCTAACGCCTGCCCGCGTGGCTCACGGGAGGAGGTAAATCAGCGCGAAGATCAGGATCCAGACGATGTCAACGAAGTGCCAGTACAGCCCTGCCAGCTCTACCGTCATGCTGTCCTGCTGCCTGATGCGCCCCTGCGAGGCCAGGACCGTGATCGACAGCAGCATCAGCACACCGACGGCCACGTGCGCGCCGTGGAACCCCGTTAGCACAAAGAACGAGCTGCCGAACAGGTTCGTACGCAGCGTCAGCCCCTCGTGCACGAATGCCGTGAACTCATAGGCCTGGCCACCCAGGAAGGTTAGCCCCAGCAGCGACGTCGCCAGCAGCCAGATGCGCAGCCGGCGCACATCCCCCCGCTGGATCGCCGAGAGCGCCAGCACCATTGTCAGCGAGCTCATGAGCAGAATGAACGAGCTGGCCGAGGTATAGGGGATGTCAAACACCTCTGCCGGATGCGGTCCCGGTTTACCCAACGCCTCATCGCGCCCGCGGTACATCAGGTACGTGGCGATCAGCGAGCCGAAGAACAGGCAATCCGAGCCTAGAAACAGCCACATGAACAGCTTGCGGTTGTCGAGGCCGGTGCTGGTGGTGGCTTCGTGCCCGCCCGTGGTGGTGTGTACGGCCATCATCTACTCCCGCGCTGCCGGCCACACCGGCAAGCGCCTGCCTCTACTCCTCGGCGACCGGCTCCAGGCACCAGCCGTAAATGCCCGTCAGCAGCACCACCGCGCCAACGGCGATCGTCCCCCAGCCGGCGTACCCGTACGAGTCCTTCATCATCAGGCCGCTGGCCATGATCGGCAGCCCCAGCGCCGTCACCAGCGGAAAGTACGACGGCGATGGCATATGGATGCCGTGCCCGCTGCCGTGCGCGTGCTGCACGACGGCGGCGGTCTGCGGTTGGTAGTCCGGGCGCGGCACCGCGCGACCGCTCTCATCTTCGCTGTACTTGCGGTGCCAGAACTCATCGCGGGCGTGCACAACGGGGATCTCATCGAAGTTGTGCTCCGGCGGTGGCGAAGCAGTGAGCCATTCCAGCGTGCGGGCATCCCACGGGTCGTGCGGAGCGCGCACCCGGCTGCGCATGGTGATGATGACGTTGTAAATGAACGCCAGCACCGCCACGGCGATGACAAATGCACCGATGGTCTCCACCAGGTTCCAGGTATCCCACCCGGTGCCCTCGGCATAGGTGAACGTACGGCGCAACTGGCCGTTGAGACCGACCACGTGCATCGGGCCGAATGTCAGGTTGAAGCCGATCAGCAGCAGCCAGAAGTGCAACGTACCGATGCCTTCGTTGAGCATCTTGCCCGTGAACTTCGGCCACCAGTAATAGATGCCGCCGAACAGCCCGAAGATGGCACCGCCGAACAACACATAATGGAAGTGGGCGATGATGTAGTACGTGTCATTCTGCTGCGTGTCGGCGGGGGCGACGGCGTGGGTCACGCCAGACAGACCACCGATGATGAACATCGCGACGAAACCGATGGCGAACTTGGCAGGCGCGGCAAAGCGTAATTGCCCGCCCCACATCGTCCCGATCCAGTTGAAGATCTTCACACCAGTCGGCACGGCAATCAGCATCGTTGACGTGGCGAAGGCAGCGTTGGCCGCCGGCCCCAGGCCGACAACGAACATGTGGTGCGCCCACACACCCCAGCCCATGAAACCGATGGCCACGCCGGAGAACACCACCACGGCATAGCCGAACAGCGGCTTGCCAGACATCGCCGGCAGGATCTCCGAGACGATGCCCATCGCGGGAAGGATAAGGATGTAGACCTCGGGATGGCCGAACAGCCAAAACAGGTGTTGCCACAGAATCGGGTCGCCACCCTTGGCGACGTTGAAGAAGTTCGTGCCGAAGAAGCGATCGAATGACACCTCAAATAGGGCAACGGAGATGGGCGGCACGGCGGTGATCAGGAGGAAGGAGACAACGATCGTCATCCATGAGAACACCGGCATGCGCAGCAGCGTCATCCCCGGTGCACGCATGTTCAGCGCCGTGACGATGAAGTTGAACGAGGACGCAAGCGAGGCGATGCCCAGCATCTGCAGGCTCAGTGCCCAGAAGTCTACCCCGTGGCCCGGCGTGTACAGCTTGGTAGTCAGCGGCGCGTAGCCGTACCAGCCCTGGTTGGGCGCCCCACCAAAGAACAAGCTCGAGTACAGGAACAGCCCACCGAACAGGAACACCCAGTAGCTCAGCGCGTTCAATCGCGGGAACGCGACATCGCGTGCGCCAATCTGGAGTGGCAGCAGGAAGTTCATGAAGGCGCTGCTCATTGGCATCACCACCAGGAACACCATGGTGGTGCCATGCATGGTGAACAGCTGGTTGTAGCGGTCGGCGGTGAGCACATCCAGGTTCGGCTGGGCGAGCTGCAGGCGGATGAGCAGCGCCTCCACTCCGCCGAGGATGAAGAAGATGAACGCCGTCACGCCGTACAGCGCGCCGATCTTCTTGTGGTCGATGGTGGTGACCCACCCGACGAAGCCCTGTGTGGCTGTGGGGCGGCGCAGGAATCCGGGGACCGCCGCCTGCGGAATCGTCGCCATCCTCAATCCTCTCCAATCAACCGGGGAACCCGCCGGCCCGCCGGCTACTTCAGGCTGTGAAGGTAGTCGGCAATCGCCTTGATGTCTTCTTCGCTGAGGGTGCCCCCGAAGGCGGGCATCTTGGCGCCGGGCTTGAGCTGCTGCGGGTTGGTCACCCAGCGCACCACGTTCTCAGGCGTATTCTCTAGCCGGTTGCCGGCCAGCGACACGCGCGAGCCGAAGTGGGTTAGATTCGGGGCGGTGCGGCCCTGCGCAGCGCTGCCCTCAATTGCGTGGCAGCCGATGCAGGCATTGCCCAGGAACAGTTCCTGTCCACGCCCGGCGGAGCCGGTGGTGCGTGCCGTGGCGGACTGCGCCTGACCTTGCAGCCACGTGTTGAACTGGCCCTCCGGCTCGGCGATCACGATGAACCGCATCAGCGCGTGCGAATCCAGACAGTATTCGGCACATTCGCCGTGGTATACACCTGGCTGCCGTGCCGTGAACACCAGGTCGTTCTTCTTGCCCGGGACGGCATCTTGCTTCCCTGCCAGGTTCGGCACCCAGAAGGAATGGATAACGTCCTCGGACTCAATCGTCCAGTGGATCGGGCGCCCGGCGGGGATGTGTGCCTCGCTCGCAACAGATACGGCGCGGTTGGGGTCGGCCGGATCGGCGTAGATGAATTCGAACCACCACTGCCGCGCCACCACACGCACTTGCAGCGCGTTCTGGGGCGTTCGCGCGAGGTCGACAATCGTGCTGATGGTCGGTACCGCGATGATCGCCAGCACGAGCGATGGCACGATCGTCCAGCCGACCTCCAGCCGCGTGTTGCCGTGCGTCTGCTTGGGCATCTGCCGCTCGCCACCGCGACGGCGGAAGCGGATCATGGTGAACAGCAGCAGCCCCTCGACCGCGAAGAACACGAAGATAGCCACCCAGAGCACCGGCCAGAACAGGCCGCGGACCGTCTTGGAATGGTCACCGAAGTCCGTCAGGGTGTCGTAGGGGTCGTTGGTGGTGCAGCCACCGGCGAGCAGCGCGAGGGTGAGCAGGAGCGGGGCGAGCCGGATGAGCGTGATGAACCGCGAGCGAGCTCCCATGAATCCTCCGATGCGCGGACCATGCCGCACACTGGCCATCCACCCGGTGGACGGCCGGAGCAACCAGTTCAGTGTGTAGACGAGGATGCGCTGGTTGGCTTGGGGAGCTCGCCGCCTCGCCGCCGGGGACGGGTCCGCTGGTGCGCGCTGATCGTAGGTACGGCAGACACGATGTGTCAAGCCGGACCGCGCCCTGCCGGTTCGCCGCGTGCATGACTGCGCCTCCCCTGACGCCTGCCAAGCGTTCTCTAGTATGCACCACCGGCCACTACGATCCAGCCCCGCGACGGCGATTCTGCCGCGACACGCGCGCCCGGCCGCACGGCAGGGGTTTGGGCGCGGTGGCCAGCCCGTTGCCGGTTGCCGGCTGCCTCGCTAGACTGCGGTGGTGTTCCCCGACTGACAATCGACGGTCCTGATGCGGCGTCTGCTCCGTCGCGCCGCGTGGCCGGCCCGCGTGGGCTGGTTAGGTGGGGTAGGTGTGTGGAGAGCTACGATCAGCGACTTGCGGCAGGGGCGGCGCTGGCAAGCCTGCCGGTACTGGCGGCGGGCGCCGGTGTGCGTCTTGATTTGGACACGTTCAGCACATTTCAGTCCCTGCTGGCGGTGCCCGGCCTTGTCCTGCTGGCCGCGCTATCGTGGCGCCTCCGGCACAACGACAACGACCGGCGGGTCCCGGCGGCGGCGGCACTAACCCTGCTGGCCGGCCATGCGACGCTGGGCCTGCTACTCACCCGCGGCTTGCTGCCGTCCGGTTTCGTCACGCTCTATCAGGCCAGCGCTATGCTGTCGTTCGGCGCGGCCATGTTGCTGGCCGTGCGCCTATCGGGCGTCGCCAGCGGTCGCGAGTCCGGCGAGGGATTTGGGCTGCTGGCCGCCGCCGCCGCCGTGACCGTCACGGCGCTGCTGTTCACCGGTGCCTATGTGTCGGGCTCCGGCGCCGGATTCGCCTGCACCGGCTGGCCGCTGTGCAACGGTGCGCTGTTTCCGGCCGGAGACCGGCTCGCGGATATCAACGCGTTGCACCGCTTCATGGCAGCGACCTCCGGAGTCCTGATCGGCGTGCTGCTGTGGCGCGCGTATGCCGGCCACCGTCACGACCGTGCGGTGATCGCGCTCAGCCTCGCTATCGCTGCTTTCTACGGCGCCGAGGTGCTGGCCGGCGCGCTGTGGGGCTGGGTCGACCCCGGCATCTCCGGCCGCGCCCTTCATCTCACGCTGGCCACCCTGGTGTGGGCGGGGCTGCTGCTGCTGACGGCGCTGACCTTCCATCCCGCACCCGGGCCAGAACAGCGGGGCCCCCTGCGCACCGCCGCGGCTTACATCAACCTGATGAAACCGCGCATCATCGAGCTGTTGCTCGTCACCACAGTGCCCGCCATGGTCCTGGCCGAGCATGGGCTCCCCAGCTTGTGGCTGATCCTCGGCACCCTCATCGGCGGCACGCTCACCGCCGGCGGCGCCAACGCCATCAACTGCTACATCGACCGTGACATCGACCAGGTGATGAAGCGCACCAGCCGTCGGGCTCTGCCGTCCCACCGTGTCTCACCGGAGCGGGCGCTGACCTTCGGCGTGGCCATCGGCCTGGCCGGCTTCTTGGAGCTGGCTATCCTCATCAACCTGCTGTCTGCTGTGCTGGCGGTGAGTGCCATCTTGTTCTACGTGTTCGTCTACACGATGTGGCTCAAGCGGACCACCGTGCAGAACATTGTCATCGGCGGCGCGGCCGGGGCGGTGCCGCCGATGGTCGGCTGGGCCGCCGTCACCGGCCGGGTGGACCTGCCCGCCATCGTCCTGTTCGCCATTATCTTCCTCTGGACGCCGCCCCACTTCTGGGCACTGGCGCTCAAGTATCGCGCCGACTACGCCGCAGCAGGCGTGCCGATGCTCCCGGTAGCCCGTGGCGAAGCCGAGACCCGGAGGCAGATCTTCATCTATAGCCTGGTGCTGGTCGCGGCGTCGCTGCTGCTGTATGTCACCGGTGGCGCCGGTCTGGTGTACCTGGCCGTCGCGCTGGTGCTGGGGGCGGCACTGCTGCGCATGGCCTGGCAACTCCTACGGCGGGGTGATGCCTTCCCCGTCATGAAGCTGTTCGGCTACTCCATCACCTATCTTGCCGTGCTGTTCGGCGCGATGGTCGCCGACCAGGCCGCGCGGTCTCTGGTGTAGCGCCATGCCGGTGCCTGAGCGTTACGTCGAGCTATTCGGCCGGTACCTATCTCGAACCGAGACGCTGCGCGGCGCCGCCAATGCTGACCTGTGGCTGCGTTACCGGCGGCTGGCCCTCACTGACCAACGGCTGCTGTGCCTGGAGCGCGGTGGCCTGCGGCACCTGCCCAAGTACTATCGGTTGACTACCATCCCGCTGCGCAGGATTACGGCGGTCGATGTCCAAGCCGGCCGCCTGCAAACCACGTTGACGGTGGTGATCGAGGGTGGGGGACGTTTTAGCTACGGCCTGCCAAGCTTCTCCAAGGGCACCGACCGCTTCTGCGCTGCCCTGCGGGCCGCAGTTGGTGGCGAATAGCGCTCACGGCAGTGCCGCTGCTACCTCGTCGATGGCCCCGGCCAGACGCGCCACCAGCTCGTCAATCTCCAGTTCGGTGATTACCAGCGGCGGGCCGATCAACAACTGGTCTCCACGCACTCCATCAACATTACCCGCACCGGGGTAGATGATCAGCCCGCGGGCGAAGGCTGCTTCCCCCACCCGCTCGGCCACCCGCAGCGAGCGGTCGAACGGCGCCTTGGTTGCGCGATCGCGCACAAACTCGATCCCGCGCATCAACCCCATCCCGCGGATGTCCCCGACGATACGCCGGCCGGCCAGTGGTTGCAGCCGTTCCCCGAGGTATGTCCCCAATCGCGCCGCGCGCGCTACCAAGCCGTGTGCGCGGACGTACTGAAGTACGGCCGCTCCGGCCGCCGCTGACGGCGGGTGACCGCCATAGGTGAATCCGTGAATAAACGCGCCGCTGCCCTGGGCTATCGCGGCGAACAGTGGCTCGCGCACGATCATCGCTGCCAGGGGTGCATAGCCGCCGCTGACACCCTTGCCGGTGGTGATGATGTCCGGCACAACGCCCCAGTGATTCATGGCGAAGCTCTCGCCGGTGCGGCCAATGCCGGTCATCACCTCATCGGCGATGAACAGCACGTCGTAGCGGCTGCAGATGTCGCGGATGATGGGAAAATACTCCGGCGGCGGCGTGATGGCGCCGCCGGCAGCGCCGACCAGCGGCTCGGCGATGAACGCCGCAACGTACTCCGGCCCCTGCCGGATGATCTCCTCTTCCAGCGCGGTAGCGCAGCGCGTGCCGCATGACGGGGGCTCCAAACCGAAGGGACAGCGATAGCAGTAGGCGGGTGGGATGTGTGGCACATCCATCAGCAGCGGTGTATACGGCCGGCGGCGGGCAGCGTGCCCCGCGAGCGACAGCGCCCCCAGTGTGTTGCCGTGGTAGCTCGTCCACCGGGCAATCACCTTCTGCTTTTGCGGCCTGCCCGTCTCCAGGAAGAACTGACGGGCGAACTTGACGGCGCTCTCGTTGGCCTCTGAACCGCCTGAAACAGGGTACACCCGGCTGAGGTCGCCGGGCGCCATCTCCGCCAGCCGCTCGGCCAGCTCCTCCTGGGCGCGCACGGCGAAGTGCGTCCCGTGGACGTACGAAACCTGTTCAGCCTGTGCCCGCTGCGCCTCAATCACCTCCCGCACGCCATGGCCGATGGAGGCTACGAGCGCGCCGGAGGACCCATCCAGGATGCGGCGGCCGTCTTCGGTCTCGATCCAGACCCCTTCTGCACGTCGCACTCGCGGCACGTCATGTACCGCCGACCGTCGAAACAGGTGCCCCGCCGGCTGCACGTTGGTCATCGCCGAACGCCCCTTCCGCCATACTGGCCGGAGCATACCATGCCTCGCGGCGCCGCTCGCTCGTATCCGCGGGCTTTGTCACAATGCCGGCAGGGGGACCGCTCGCAAGCCGTACCCGGAGGGAGTTTGCATGGCGCTCGTCATCGGCCTGGCCGGAGCCATCGCCACCGGCAAGAGCACGATTTGTCGCACGGTGGAGTCACTGGGTGGCGTTCACTGTAATGGCGATACCTTGGTTCATCAGCTCTACGCCCCAGGCACTCCTGGCTTCGACCGGGTGGTAGCCGAGTTTGGCGAGGATGTGGTAGGCGAGGACGGCTACGTTGATCGCAAGGTGCTGGGCGCCAAGGTGTTCGGCAATCCGGAGAAGATGCGACGGCTGACAACAGCCATGGGCGACATCGCCGGCCTGTTCCAGCAGACCATTGCGGACTATCGCGCCAATTTGCCCGATGAGCAGGTCGCCATCATCGAAGCCGTCAATCTGGTAGAAGCCGGCTATGGGATGTGGTGCGACCAGGTATGGGTCGTTGCCGCCGAGCCGGACTCCATGCGTGCTCGGCTGATGGCGCGCAACGGCTTCAGTGAGGATGAAGCCAACCAGCGTATCGGCAGCCAGCGCGACTGGCGGCTCCGCGCCCCAGCCGCTGACTGGGTCGTCCACAATGACGGCACCGAAGCCGAGCTAGAGGACGCGGTGCGCACCGAGGTCGCGCGGCTGCTGGCGCTGCGTCGCGCTGGTCAGCTGCCCGCGTCGGTGTACGCCGCCTGGCGCGAGCAGGCGATGGCAGCGCTGCGGGCCCAGGGAGCATCCCCGCAAGGCACACGGTAGCGGTGCCGGCGGCGCACACCGGGGCAGGTCCGTACCCCTGCCCCAGGTTTGGCTGCGTCACCGCCGGCAGACGCTCCCCGCCAGCCGCTATCCACCGCCCGAATCAGAACACGACAGGCGCCCAGCATCAGGCCTGGGCGGCACTCTCGCGGGCGGCGAGCGTGCGGCGCTCCAGGAGGTAGCCGAAGCCGCGCACATTGACAATCAGATCGCCATCGCTGCCGGCGGCGGTCAGCTTATTGCGCAGCCGCCAGATGTGCACCTTGAGGATGTCCTTGGCCTCCTGCTCTGAGGCCTCGTAGCCGTGAACCTCGCGGAACAGCTCTGCGTGCGAAACGACGCGGCCGGGTCGGCGGGCCAGGTGGGCGATGATGCGGAACTCTGTCGGCGTCAGCGGCACCGGCCGGCCACTGGCCTGCACTTCAAACCGCTCCAGGTCCACGCTCAGGTCGCGCACCTTGACCACTTCGGGTGCTGGTCCGCGCTGAGTAGCCACGACAATCCGGCACAGGACCGCCAGTTGCGCCGCCACCGCCGCCGCGGGGGTGTCCTGCGCCACCCACAAGTCGTATCCGGCCCCTAGCACCGCGCCAAGCTCTGCCGCCGGGTGGGCCGCCTGTAACATGACGGGCATCCGCGGGAAGGCGCTCTTGAGCCGGCGCACGGCTGCCCGGGCAGCGTCGTCGAAGGCGGCGGCCGTAACCACCGCCGCGGCCATGGCGCCGTCCGGCCAGGTGATGTCACCACTGACCTGGACAGCGGCGACGCTCAGCCGCTCCTGGCGCAGGGCACGCACCAGGTCATCGACGGCCCGACCGGGCAGATAGGCTACGAGCACACGGGCCGCCGCCGGGTCTGAGGTCATGCCGGCCATACCCCCTCCGAGTGCCTTACGGGCGCGGGCCGCGCGCACCGGCCGGCCCTGTTGGAGGTTATCGGCAACTTCGGGGTCGTTCATGACTGCTCCTGCCGGGATTTCCCTAGCGCGCCGCAGGCGGACCACCCAGCGTCTCTCCCACGGCGGCGCCGGTAGCTTTTGCCCAGGCCGCCGCTGGCTGCTTGGCGCCCCCCAGCGCCTGCAGACGCTTGATGCGCACCGCTCCGTCGCGCAGCGCCACCAGCACACCGCTGTCATCGATGGCCAGTAGCTCCCCCGGTCGCCCCAGTGTACCCCCCGGGACGAGGTTACTGTCATAGAGCTTAACCTGGTTGCCTCGATACGTGGCATTGGCGCCCGGTGTCGGGTTGGCCCCGCGGATCAGGTTGTGGATCGCCTGCGGCGCTGCCTGCCAGTCCACCCACGTATGCTCGTCCCGGCAGATGGGCTCATACGTCGCCTTGGTATGATCCTGCTCGATGCGCGGAGCCGTGCCGTCTCTCACCATCCGTACGGACTCCACCATCGCCTCGACGCCCATCGGGAACAGCTGCCCAAAGTACAGCGAAGTAACGGTATCGTCCGGGCCGATAGGTACCTCGCGTTGTAGCAGCACCGGACCGGTATCGATGCCTTCGTCCGGCCAGAAGATCGTCAGGCCGGTCTTGGCATCGCCCTGCATGATCGCCCAGTTGATGGCGCTAGCGCCGCGGTGCAGCGGTAGCAGCGACGGATGATACTGCACGGTCTTGAGCGGCGGGGCGAACAGCACGCTCTCGGGGATGATGTCCGTCACGAACGCCATCACGTTGAGATCTGGCTTGAGGTCGAGGTATTGCTGCACGACCGCCGCGTCGCGCCGCAGCCGCCGGGTGGGCAACACCGGCAAACCCGCCGCCTCGGCCGCCGCACGGAGCGGGTCCGGTCGTGCGCCATCGGGAGTCGCCGGGGCGCACACCCCCACCACCGCTTCACCGGCATCCTGCAACGCCTTGAGCACCGCCTCGCCGAACGCTGCCTGACCAATCAACACAATGCGCATCCACAACCCCCGCACATCCAGGTTCCACCGCCCGCACGGTAGCGCCCGCGCGCGCAGCCGGTCAAGCGCGTGTGCCGCTGTCAGTGCCGTGGTACGATGCATCCGGCGCACCACGGGCACTTGCCCCTCTTGGTTTGGATCGATGCCGCTGCATGTCGAGGGCCGGTATAGCTTCGCCGCTCCGATTCAGCGCGTGTGGGAGACGTTGCTCGACCCCGCGGCCATCTCCGGCTGCATGCCCGGCCGCGAGCGCTTTGAGCAGATCGGGCCGGACGAGTTCGAAGTTACGCTCAAGGTCAAGATCGGCCCTGTCAGCGGCGACGGCACCGCTCGCGTCACACTGCTGGACCAGCACGAGCCCGTTCGCTACCGCATGCGGGTCCACGGCGGTGGCGGCATCGGCATGATTGACGGCGCCGGCGACATCGAGCTTGCCGGCAGCGGCGGTGTAACGATGGTCACCTACCGCGGCGACGCCGACGTGACCGGCAAGGTGGCGGCTGTTGGCCAGCGGCTGCTGAGCGCCAGCGCCAAAATGATGATCGGCCAGTTCTTCAAGTGCATGGAGGGACGGCTCGCCGCCGTGGAGCCACGAGGAGCGCAATGACGCTGTCCCATACCATTGAGCTTTCTGTCAACGGCCGGCCGCGCACCGCAGATGTCGCGCCACGGCTGCTGCTGGTGCACTTTCTGCGCGATACCCTGGGCCTGACCGGCACGCACTCCGGCTGCGACACCAGCCAGTGTGGCGCCTGTACCGTGCTGGTGGATGGCGCGGCGGTCAAGTCCTGCACCGTGCTGGCCGTGCAGGTGGCCGGCCGCACGATCACCACGGTTGAGGGGCTGGCGCAGGGGGAGCGGCTACACCCCATCCAGCAGGCATTCTGGGACGCTCACGGCCTGCAATGCGGCTTCTGCACACCTGGGATGATGCTCACGGCAATTGACCTGCTCGCGCGCTCGCCGCACCCTGCGGAAGCCGAGGTGCGCGAAGCGCTGAGCGGTAACCTGTGCCGGTGCACCGGCTATCAGCACATCGTCGCGGCGGTGCAACGCGCGGCGGCGGCGATGCGGCCCACTGAGCCCGCGGAGTAACGGCCATGGTCCCTGCAGAGTTCGGCTATGTCGCCCCTCGCACCATCACCGAGGCGCTGGCGCTGCTCGAACGATATGGCGACAGCGCACGGCTGCTGGCGGGCGGCCACAGCCTTATCCCGCTGATGAAGCTGCGCCTGGCCATGCCCTCGATGTTGATCGACCTGGGGGAGATCACCGAGTTGCGCGGCATCCGCGACGACTCCGGCACACTGGTAATCGGCGCCACGACGACGCATGCCACCGTTGCCGCCAACGAGCTGGTGCGTGCCCGGTACCCGGTGCTGGCTGAGGCCGCGGGCCAGATCGGCGATGTGCAGGTGCGCAACCGCGGCACCATTGGCGGCTCGCTCGCGCACGCCGATCCCGCCGCCGACCTACCGGCCGTCATGCTGGCGCTGGATGCGCAGCTCAACATCTGCAGCCCGGCTGGCGCGCGCCTGGTGGCCGCTCGCTCGTTCTTCGAAGGGATGTTCACCACCCAGCTGGCCGCCACCGAGATGCTGACCGAAATTCGCTTGCCACCGCTGCCCGCCCGCACCGGCACCGCCTACCAGAAGGCCGCCAACCTCGCCTCCGGCTATGCCATCGTCGGAGTCGCCGTCGTGGTGACGCTGGATAGTGACGGTGCCGTCGCCGCCGCGCGCATCGGTGTGACCGGCGCGGGCGCCCAGCCGGTGCGCGCCACCACGGCCGAGGCGGCCTTGGCGGGACGGGTGCCAGGCGAAGCCAACCTCTCGATGGCTGCCAGTGCCGCCGGCCACGACATCGAAGACCCGCTGGACGATATGCACGCCAGTGCTGACTACCGCCGCCACCTCGTTGCCGTCCACACGCGGCGGGCGCTTGAGCGTGCGATTGCGGCGGCGGGCTGAGCTTGTTCCAGCCCGCCCACGCTGGTAGCATGATGTCGTGCGGTGGGGCAACAGCCCCGCCGTCTGGTTGTATGGCGGGCGTCGTCTAGTGGCCTAAGACGCCAGGTTGTGGCCCTGGAGACCGTGGGTTCGAATCCCACCGCTCGCCCCAAGATGCGCTGGTCCGCCGGGCCGCGGCAGGTGCAGGGATCCCCTCTTTCGGCGCCAGCCGGGGAGGGGTTGCTGCATTTCGGCTATGACAGCACCAATGCCTCAAACGTCGCTCGGCTGATGGTCTCCGGCACCGGCCGGCGCGGGCCGCGATAGCTGACACCCGCCTCCCCAGACGTCACCCGCACGACGCCGCGATTGACCAGCAGGCGGACCGCATCCGTCACCAGCGCTGGGTCGTGTACCACAGGTAGGCCGCGCCGGGTCAGGAACGGCAACAACGCCCGCCCTGCGGGCCGTCCGGCGAACAACTCCGGCTCATCGCGCAGCAGCTCCACCAGCGCCGCGGCATACTCGGGCACCCGATAACGGCCCCGCAGCCGTTCGGCCATGACCGCCATTAGCGTCTCCTCGGGTCCGCCCGCCTGGAGGGGCAGAGGGCCCTCGGGCGCGTGCCACAAGGCGAAGCCGGCACGCAGCGCCGCGGCGAGGGGCCGCTCTTGCCCGGATACCGCCAGCCTCAGCAGCGCCGCGCGCCGGGCATTCGCCGGGTCGGTCAGGTCGCAGCCAGGGTCCAGCGGCTCCAGCAATTGCAGGGCGTTGGCGTAGCGGCTGCCCCAGCCGGTGACGAGCCGCCGTTCGCCGGCCCCCAGTGGCCGCAGTGCCACTACCGGTGTCAGCACGCCGTCATCCAGCCGGCGGCGGCGCTGAACGTATGCCCACCACGCTGGCCCGCCCTGAACGTAGACGTGCGCGCCATCCACGGCTACGGGCGCCTGGGCGACCGGCACGTCGTAGATCAGGCCACGTTCGCCACCCGTAACGGCGCGCAGCCCGGCGAGCAGCAGATCCCAGCCGTTCACAGTGGCGGCCATGGCACCGGCCTCCACGGCGGCGGCAGCGGATAGCTGCCCTCGCGGCACAGCCGCTCTATCCGTGCCACCAGCGCCCGCACCTCGGTTGGATGCAGCAGTTCATCCAGCTCCGCCAGGCCGTGCGCCCGCTCCGTCACCCAGCCAGCCAGCGGCCGGAGCTCATCCAGCAGGTCATTGGGGATCTCCGCACCGGCGTAGTCCCAGATAACGGTGCGCAGCTTGGTCTGTGTATGGAAGGTGAGGCCATGGTCAATCCCCCAGATGTGACCATCCAGTGCCTCTAGGCAGTGGCCGCCCTTGCGGTCGGCGTTGTTGACGGCCGCATCGAACAGGGCCATCCGCTGCAGCTCGCGCTCGCGCCGGCCCTTCATCGTGAAGTATGAGGACCGTGGCCGGTGCTCGATGAACAACTGCACCGCACCGGGGCCGTGCGGGCCATCCCTTACCACCGTCGGCGGAATCAACCGCCATCCCAGCGCCCGGGAGACCACATACGCCGCCCGCTCCCGCCGGTACAGCGTGCCGTCAGGGAAGTCGTGCAGGGGCGCTTCGCCGCGGCGGGGCTTATAGATTGCAGCGCTGCGTCCGCCCTCGTCGTCTTCGAGCAGCGCCGAAAAGACGTAGTTGGAGCCGGAGGGCAACAGCTCGACGCGTACGATGGCCGCCCGCTCCAGGAAGGTCACCACACACGGCTCGGCCGGGCTCCAGCTCCCGCCCGGCTGGCGCAGCACTATGGGTTGCCCTTGCCGCTCGGCCTGGCCCATCGCCCTCCCCCGCCATCTGGGCCCACTGTAGCAGGTACGAGCATTGGAGCGGTGCGCGGCGGTGCAGCCGCGGGCACACGTGACGGCCGCCGCGTGAGTCCCATGGCCACCGGACACCGAATGCTCCTCTACCAAGCGTCGATCATCGGGCGCTTCTTCTCAGCGCGGGGAGCCGGCGGGCGAATGGAGCGCAGCAGGGACGCCAGCCAGCGACGCGAATCCGCGGGATCGATGGTGTCATCGATGCCGAAGCCGGTGGCATTGTTGATAGCTTTGCTCGCCTCGTACGCCCGCGCCACCCGCCGGTCGAACTCCGCTTTGCGCTCTGCTGGGTCGGTGATGCGCGTCAGCTCCTCACGGAAGCCGAGCTTGACCGAGCCCTCGATACCCATCCCCCAGAACTCGCCCGTGGGCCAGGAGACAGTGAAAGCGGGCACCTTGTATGACCCGCCGGCCATGGCGATTGCGCCCAATCCGTATGCCTTCCGCAGCACGATGGTGAAGAATGGGACAGAGAGATTGGCTCCAACCAGGAACATCCGGCTGGAGTGGCGTACCAGCGCCGTCTTCTCGATCTCCGGTCCAACCATGATGCCTGGAGTGTCGCACAGGTGCAGCAGCGGGATGTCAAAGGCATCACATAGCTGCATGAACCGAGCTGCCTTGTCGGCGCCATCGCTGTCAATCGCGCCACCCAGGTGGGTGGGGTTATTAGCGATGATGCCGATGGGGCGGCCTTCGATGCGGGCCAGCGCCGTCACCATCCCCGGGCCAAAGTCTCGCCGCAGCTCCATCACCGTCCCGGTATCGGCCAGCGTGCTGATCACGTCGCGCACCTGATAAACCCGCAGCCGGTTTTCCGGGATGATCACGCGCATCCGCCGCTGATCTTCGGCCTGCCAGGTGGTCAGCGGCCCCTGAAAGTACGACAGGTACTGTTTCGCGGCACGCACCGCTTCGGCCTCGTCCCGCACCAGCAGGTCCACCACACCATTTGGCAGTTGTACCTCCAGCGGGCCGATATCTTCAGGCGCAAACACCCCCAGTCCACCGCCCTCAATCATCGCCGGACCGCCCATGCCGATATTGCTGCCCTCGGTGGCGATAATGACATCGCAGCACCCAAGCAGAGAGGCATTGCCAGCAAAGCAGCGGCCCGAGGTAATGCCGACCACCGGCACCAACGCCGACAACTGGGCGAAGCGGGAGAAGGTGCGCTGGCCGCTGCCGACCGCGCCGCTGCTATCGTCTCCCGGCCGTCCGCCACCGCCCTCGGCAAACAGCACAAACGGCATCCGCCCCTGCTCGGCGATGTCGATGATGCGGTCGGTCTTGCGGTGGTTCTGGCCGCCCTGTGTCCCGGCAAAGACGGTGTAGTCATACGCCATCACGGCGCAGCGGTTCGCTGGGTCCGGGAATTGCTGGCCATTAATGCTGCCGACGCCGGTGATGAGACCGTCGGCCGGGCTCTTGACGATCAACTCCTCCATCGTGCGGCGGCTGCGCTGGTTGGCCACCACTAACGGCCCGTATTCGACGAAGGTACCGGGATCGACCAGGTCATCGACGTTTTCCCGCACGGTGCGCTGGCCGGTCCGGCGGCGGCGGGCAACGGCCTCCGGCCGGGCAGCGTCGAGCGTGCGCTCGTGGCGGGCCAGCACCTCGGCCAGGTCCGGACGGATGGCGTCCAGGTCAACCTGCGCTTCGCCGCTGCCGGCCTCCACGCCGGTATCAATAGCCTCCAGGTACAACAGGGCGTGACCGGCCCACAGCGTGTCACCAGGGGCGACAGCCACGCGCAGAACGGTGCCGCCGCTGGAAGCGCGGATCTCGTGCTCCATCTTCATCGCTTCCATCACCGCCAGCAGCTGTCCGGTGCGCACCTGCTCCCCGGGCCGCACTTCGACAGCGACGACCGTGCCCTGCAGCGGCGCGGCCACGACCAGCGCACCGTCTTGCGCGGTGGCTGCCGCGGATGGCGTGGACGTGCGGCGGGAGCTGGACTCGGCCTGCCCGTAGGCGAGCACCGCCAGCGGATCAACGGCGTCCACCTTGACCCCAGCCAGTGCCGTCGCCGGCGCCGCAGTGGCGGCCTGGTGAATCCCGGCCGGAAGCGCGTGCGCCAGCAGATCTCCGAGATGGTCATCGATGAAGCCGGTGGTGAGTTGCCCGGCGAGGAAGTCCGGGTGGGAGAGGATGGCATGCAGAAAGGGGACGTTGGTGGCGAGACCCTCGATGCCGAACTCGGCCAGGGCGCGACGAGCGCGGTCAGCAGCTTCGGCCAAACCCGGGCGGGAGCTGGTGGCGATCACCTTGGCCAGCAACGAGTCGTAGCGAGGAGAGGTGCGGTAGCCGGTGTAGCCAAAGGTGTCAACGCGCACCCCGGGGCCGGCTGGCGGGGCAAAGAGCGTGAGTGTGCCGCCGGCCGGTAGCGCGGCGCCGCTGGGCGTCATCGTCTCCATGTTGACGCGCGCCTGGATGGCACAGCCGCGGGCCGCGGGAATCAGCTCCTGGGTCAGGCCCAGGGCCGCCAACGTACCACCAGCCGCCAGCTCGAGCTGAATCCGCGCCAGGTCCAGGCCCGTCACCTGCTCCGTGACGGTGTGCTCCACTTGCAGCCGCGGGTTGGCTTCGATGAAGTAGAAGGGTGCGTCATCGCCCAGCTGGGCGGCATCGACAAGGAATTCGATGGTGCCGGCGTTGTCGAACCGGACGGCAGCGGCCAGGGTGGTGGCCGCCTGCAAGATGCGTTGACGCAATCCAGCGGGCAGCCCGGGAGCCGGGGCAACTTCAATCAGTTTCTGGTGGCGGCGCTGGAGGGTGCAGTCACGCTCTCCGAGGTGGGAGACAGCACCGGAGCCATCGCCGATGACTTGTACCTCGACGTGGCGGGCAGCGCGGACGAGCTGCTCGGCGTACAGATCGCCGTTGCCGAACGCCGCCTGAGCCTCGGACCGGCAACGGGTGTACGCCTCGGCAATTTCCTCCTCCCGTGTGATGACACGCACGCCGCGGCCGCCGCCACCCGCTACCGCCTTGATGATCATCGCTTCACCGGCAGGCAGGGACCGAAAGAAGGCTTGCACGGCGTCTACTGTCGCCGGCCGGTCGAGCCCGGGGAGAACCGGCACGCCGGCCGCGGCAGCAGCGAGACGGGCACGCACCTTGTCGCCGAACAACTCCAGGATTTCAGGGCGGGGCCCGACAAAGGTAACACCATGCTCCTGGCACATACGGGCAAAGGCGGCACTCTCTGAGAGGAAGCCGTACCCGGGGTGGATGGCATCGCAACCCTGTGACTGGGCGGCGCGGACGATCTGACCGCCGTCCAGATACGCTGCCGGGCCGGCGCCGGTGAGGGGATGCGCCGCCACCGCCTGACGTACTGGGAGCGCTTCGGCGTCATCCTCGGCATACACGGCTACACCACGGGCGCCGTACTCGGATACTGCGCGCAACAGCCGCACCGCAATCTCGCCGCGATTCGCAACCAGCACCGACCGCAACCCGCTCCCCATCATCACCCTCACGTGCTCAGGTTCGCTGGCCAGTCTAACAGACAGCAGAAACCGGCACCTCGCACCACCGGTGTCGCTCAAACGCGCCCGCGGTCAGGGCGCATACCATCAGAGCCTGCAGTGCGAGGCTCAATAGCCTCCTCCCCTCCACTCGTTTCAGGCTTCCCGGTTGAGATACGAGGATCCCCTATTGGACGCAATGTCATGACGTCGATGCTTTTCTGGGTGACAGTCAACGGGCGGCTGCCGGGCAGCCAGATGGGTGAAAGGCCGTGCGACGAGTAGGGCGGATTGGCCTGCGTTGGAAGCTGCTAGGGGCAATATCGGCGGTGCTAGTGATGATGGGTGGTGTGGCACTGTTTGCTCTACTTAAGCTGCGCGCCACCGCCGGCGCCATGGCCGCGCTCAATGATGTAGAGGCGGCAGCGGTGGCGACCACGTTGCTGGCACAGGAAGACCTGGTAACCATGCAGCGCGCCCTGCGCCAGGGGCTGCTGGCCGGCACCCAGAGCGATGACTGAAGGCACAGCTACCGTGCGGCGGAGCAGGATGTCGCCCGCCACCTGGAGGAGCTGCAGCCGCTGTTGTACCTACCGGCGGGGCAAGCCAAGCTCGCGGTAGTGCCAGCGGCCTACACGGGCTGGGGGCCTACCCGAGCGCGCGTGTACGAACTGGCGACCGCCGGCGACAGCGCCGCCGGGATCGCGTTGCTGCTCAGCGACCAGAACCAGCAGGCGGTCTCGGCGCTCAACGCCGGTATCGACGAGCTGGTCGCGCTTAAGACGGCCCGCCAGGCGGAGGTCGTCAGGGAGGAGCGCAGCAGCGTAGCGACAGCGCAGCGGACCGTGGCGGTAGCCATGGTTTTCGCATCTGCGGCCTGTCTTGCGTTGGCATTGGCCATCAGCCGCGCCATCACCCGCGCTGTCCAGGAGGTGCAGCGGGTGCTGACCTCGCTGGCAGAGCACTGCACGGCCGGTATGGAGCGGGCGCTCGACGCAATGGCACACCACGACCTCGGCGTAGAGGTGATACCCGTCACCCAGCCTATCGCCCGCTATAGCGGAGATGAGATTGGCCGGACGGCGGCCGATCGGCGCGCCGGTCGTGCATCTGCCACGCTCAACCCACCTCCACCAGAGCCAGCGCCGGCACGGTCAACACCGGCGCGCCGGCGTCGTCATCGGGGATGGGCTGGCCACGGGCCGCCAATTCTTCCAGCCACAGGCCAATCACGTCGCGAGCGTTCTCCAACGCCTCCGCAACCGTCTCACCCTGCGTCACGCAGCCGGGCAGCGCCGGCACCCGCACCACATAGCCCCCTTCCTCAGCATCCGGCTCCAGCACCACCGTGTATCGTCGCATGGCATCCGCCTCCCTGCTCACCGCAGCGCCCGCAGTTCTGCCGCCGTCAGTCCTGCCTGCTCGACAATCGCTGCCAGCGTCCCCGGCTTGATCACCACACCGGCATGTCGGGGCACGGCGACGATGCCCGGCTTGGTGGCGTGCCCCAACAGGGTATGCCGCCGGCCCTCGCACGTGACGAACCAGCCATCCCGCGCTAGCGCCCGCCGCAATTCAGCGGCCGTCAGCGGCGGTAGCCCCTCAAAAACAGCCGGTCTCCAGGGGACAGCTTCTCGTGCGCCGCCAACGCCCGCTCGGCTGCGGCAGAGGCGCCGTAGCGTTGCAGCATCGTGCGCGAGCGCCAGCCCGCGAGATGCATCAGGTCGCCTTCACTGCCCCCCAGTGCTATCCACTGATGCGCGAAGGTGTGGCGCAGCTGGTGCGGATGAATCTTGCCCAACCCGGCCGCCTCCCCCCGCCGGCTGATCATCTGGGCGATGCCGAAGTCCGTGAACCGCCCCTTCTGCCCTATCCACAGCCAAGGCTCACCGGCATGGCGGGAGCGGTCACGGGCCCGCAGGTAGCGGTCCAGGGCCCGTACCGTCTTGGCGCCGATGCGCAGCGTGCGGGCGCGGCCGCCCTTGCCCAGCACCTGCAATAGGTCGCACTCCAGATCGAGATCACTGCGGCCAGCGTCGGACGGGTGATAGCGCAGACCCGCCACCTCGGCGCGGCGGGCGCCGGTGTCGATCATCACCCGGATGATCGCGTCGTCGCGCAGATCCTCCAAGCCGCGGCCTGTGGCATCCGCGGCGGGCATCCGCGATGAACAGGTGGCCAGCAGCTTCTTGAGTTGGTCATCGGTCAGCACTGGCACCGGCTGCTCGACCACCTTCGGTGGCGCAATCGCCGCCATCGGCGAGGTCTTCACCTCGCCGTTGGACAGCGCCCACTTCCAGAACGCACGCAGACCGGCGTGGCGATTGGCCGCCGTTGCCGGCGTATGGCGCGCCAGCAACTCAGCGATGAACGCCTCGATATGCTCCCGCCTGATGCGGCGCAGCTCCTGCGGCAGATCCCGTGCCGCGAGGAAGGCGAAGAACTGGTCGCAGGCTTCGGTCTAGGACTGGATGGTACGGGGAGAGCGGTTGCCGGCGCGAAGGGCGCGAAGGAAGCTGGTAACGGCTCGATGGCGCGGTGGTGGGGAAGCCGGTACGATAACGGCATGATCGGGCTGGCGCACGGTACACGCCACCTCAAACTGAGGGCGGCAAATCCGTTCAATTATTTGCTGTGCGAGCGCGGTGCGACCAGCCGGATCCGGTCAACTGTCCAGTAAGGTGCTCTGTCTAGATTCAGAGAGAGCGCGCAGCCCGCCCCGGTAGCTCAGTGGAACAGAGCATCTGACTTCGGATCAGAGGGTCGGGGGTTCGAATCCCTCCCGGGGTGCCCCAGTTTTGAATCTGAGAACTGCCCCACGAAGGGCGGTTTTCGGCGTTCTCGGGCGTGCTACGGCACGGTCCCGCTTCCCCAAACGACACCCCGATGATGCGTCCGTGAGCATCGTGGTCAGTTGATCTGCCGTGTCGCGGGCAGTCCGAAGAACGATGGCGAAGTGGTGCGGCGCCGCCGCGCCCGGCAGACACTCCGCCATCGTTAGGGGAGCGGCATGATCGCTACGGCACGCGGATGCGCCGGCGCGCTGACCGCTACTGGCCCGCGCCGGCCAACGGCCGCTCGGCCGGGGCGGTAGCGCTAGCACCGCGGAAGTCGCGGAAGGGACCATCACGCCACTCCAACGCGGCCTTCAGCCCGTCCTGGGCCAGCCGCCGCCGCCACTCGTCCGCTGCTGGGCGGTGCTTACTCATCGCTTCGACATCGGTGCCAGACATCAGCCCGTTGCGGATACCCATCGCTTCGTATTGGCGGTTCACGGACCGCTTGGAGTACATCAGCATGTCGTTGTCGATGTGGCCCATGCGCCGGGCGAAGCGTTCGGTGAACTCGGCCAGGTTCGCGGCCGGGACGGCATACGTCGCCCAGCCGAGGGCGGCCATGTCCTTACCCGAGAACGAGTCGCCGGCGTAAGCGAACTCGCGCGCCTTCGTCATGGGCATGTGCCACGGCGCCCACATGATGTCCATCGTGCCCATGGCGCGCACCGGCGGATAGCCGACCTGCGCGTCCTCAGCCACGATGCGGAAGTCGCAGAAGGAAGCCAGTTCCGTGCCTCCCGCCAGGCAGTAGCCCTGAATCTGCGCCACCACCGGCTTGGACAGCTCCCAAATCAGCCAGTTACCCAACAGGACGTGGCGCGACCAGTCGTAATGAGCCGGGTGCGTCGTACCAGTGTCCGGCAGTCCGGAGCGGGGATGGACGAACGGCGATCCCTGGCTGGCATTGCGAGAGGGGGTGAGGTCGTAGCCGGCGCTGAAGGCGCGGCCGGCTGAGCGCAGGACGATGACGCCGACGGAACGATCAGCCTCGGCCTCCTTGAGCGCATGAAACACTTCACCGCGCAGCTCGTTGGACAGCGCGTTGAGCTTCTCGGGCCGGTTCAGGGTAATGAACGCCAGCCGGTCGCTGGTTTCGTACAGGATGTTGTCGTAGGCCACCGCGGTCCTCCTGCAGGTCGTTGTCGCGTAGACCATACCGCAGCGCGGCGCTGCCCGACAGCCGCCTGCGCGCATTGCCCGGCAACCGCGCCATCAGACACCGGACAGACAACCCTGGAGTGAACGGGTAGCGTACGGGTCAGCATGATGGAGAGGAGGACCCGACCATGGCAATGCTGCATGAGCGACTGCCGCAGGAGACGGCGGCCGCCCTCCGTCAGCGAGCGGGGGTCGCCGAGATGCTGGTGCTGCCGGCTGACACTCCACGTCCGGCCAGCGCCCGAGCCGCAAACGCGGCGTACCATGCCCGCCAGCGGGCACTGGGAGCCGCCGAGATGGAGGCGCTGTTGCAGGCGGCTGGGTTTAGGCCACCGCTGGCACCGGCCGATCTGACGTCGGTGCTGATCTCGGCCGTAGAGTTGTTCCTGCGCGCCGATGGCATCGAGGCGGAAGCCACGGTGGAGAATGGCGCGGTAGCTGTGCGCGTACTGCGCTGCCCGGTGTACGACAGATTCGCCGACCCGACCTGGCACGGCGTTACGGCTTGCGGCTGTTTTGCCCGCCGGCAAGGCTGGTACGACGCGCTCGAGACGCCGGTGAGCGAGTCGCTGCTGCTCAATCGCAAGTGGGATGATCCCATCTGTCACGCCGAAATCCGGGTGCAGATGGATGGCTAACAGGCAAGCTGCGCTGGTCGCTCGTTCCCGTCCGTCACCAGGTGCGGCGCCGGTGGGCGGGCCTCG
>CAUJGQ010000018.1 GCA_963170165.1 Chloroflexota bacterium
GAGCCAATTGACGAACTGCAGTATGCCCAGTCGCATGACATCCCGGTGTGGCTCCCGATCGTGACCTATTCCGACGACTTCGGCAGCGACCTGCACCTGGTGATCGTCAACTTCGCCTGCGTTGATCTGGACGAGTTTGACGGCACTGGTGGCAGTGACTGGACGGGTACGGTGCTTGACCCGGATGTCGATCCGCGTTGCAAGAAGTCGTTTGGCCTGCGCACCGGTGGCCAGAACCCGCCCGGTACGCTGATGCCGCAGTACACCTATGTCGTGACGCAATAACCTCCCCGAACGACCGGACGGCCAGTTTGTGCCGTCGTTGGAGACGCTCACCCATGCAGATCTGCGGTTGCGCATTCGAGTAACTAAAGAGGACGCATGGATTGCAAGGGATTGCCGCTGGCCTGGGGTAATGCGGGAGGACCGATATGGGTACGCAACTTCGCGGGCGGATGCGTGCGGAGGGTGAGCGTGGCGTCACGCTACCGTTGCTGGCGTTCTTGATGGTGGCGCTGTGCGGCATGGTGGCGATGGCTGTCGATGTCGGCCGGCTGGCGCTCACACGTCGCCAGGTTCAGAACGCGGCCGACGCGGGCGCGCTGGCCGGGGTAGCGTGGCTGCCGGGCGATAAAGCCACAGCGCAAACCAAGGCAGTTGACTGGGCAACCCGCAACGGGATCTCCGCCGCGGAGGTCCAGAGCGTCGTATTCACGAAGACCGAGCAGAACGACGACACCATCACGGTGAACGTCCGCCGCAACGTGCCTTACTCGTTTGCCAAGGTGCTGGGCCTGTCCGGTAAGGACATCACGGCCGCCGCCTCTGCCCGCGTGTTCACCGTCCAGGGGGCGCAGACACCGGAGCCGGATGGCAGTGGCGGCATCTTCCCGTATGCCGTGTGGGCCGGTAACGCCGCCGGCGCGGCTGATGTTGCAGAGGGCAAGACCGTCGTCTTTCGGACGAATGACTATGCCGCCCAGAATGTCAAGCCGATTCTGCCACAGTGCAAGAACAGCGGTAAGAAAGACAACTGCAACTGGAAGATCAACGGTAACGACTTCAAGGGCTTCTTCCACTGGAAGAACGGCTACACCTATGTCGATATGGATGTCCAGGAAGTCGTGAGCCAGGGCGGTAATGCCTTTGGCAACGAGCCCCTGGACGAACTGACCACTGCCTACAACAACGACCGCGCCATCTGGCTACCCGTCATCAACTACGCGGACGACTCCGGAAAGCACCTTTACTTTCGCATCGTGTCGTTCGTCTGCATCGATATCACCTCGCTGGACAAGGGGAAGGGAGATTTCGCCGGAACGGTGCTCGACTCTGACAGCGATCAGCGCTGCAAGAAGAGCACCGGCATTCGCACCGGCGGCGATAATCCCCCCGCAGGATTCCCGGTCGTTTACACCTTCGCCATGATCAAGTAACCCTGTTGACCGACGCCCATCGCAGGCGGCCCCGCACCCACGTGACCATGTCACCGTCGGGTGCGGGGCCGCCTGCACATGCGCGCCATGCGCAGCGGCTTGACGCCACCAACGATGCCGATGATGATCGGTGCGTTGTCCGCACCGGCGCCACCGGCCGCGGGCTACCACCTTCGCCGGTATGGCTGACGCGAGGAACGGAGCGGATGGACGGGAACCAGGCAGCAGTGGGAGACGAGGTGGTGTGCGCCGACGGCGTAACGCTCGGACGTGTCGAAGCGGATGAAGGTAGCCATCTCCGCCTGCGCCGGGCTGCGCAGCCAAGCCTGGTCTGGGTGCCGAAGCAACTGATCGGTGGTATGAGCGAGGGCGTCGTGCGCCTGCGGCTGGATCGCGACGAGCTGCATGACGGCTTCATCGGGTTGCCGCCGGCCCGCCAGCGCGAGTACGGCACGCTGGAGGCGCTCAGCTTCGCGCTGCGACGCGCGCATCACATCCGCGCCGGATAGGCGCCGGCCGGTCGCGAGGGTTCTGTGGTCTGATCGTGCGTTACCGAACAGGCCGAGAACGCCAAGAGCAGCGCCATGATGAGCGCTGCTCTATCCGTAAGGTCCGCGCCGCGCCTAGAGCGGCAGGCAATCGGGGCAGCGCATCACGCGCACCTGCTTGCTCAACCATACCGGCCCGGTGGCCCGCGTTCCCCAGCGCATCTCCTGGCGCGGCCACAACTGACGGCATTCGAAACAGCGCACCGTCTCGTCGGACCGGGTCATTGCGGAGGGCTGGATGGATGCCGGCTGAGTCTGCAGGCTCATGACACTCGCTACCCCTTTGCTCGTTGGAGGGATTGTAAGGCTTCTGTTACCAGGATCAACCCCGATGTGACCGTGATCTCTTCGTCGGCTGTCCGCCCCCTCAGGCTTATAGGTGCGTACACGGATTTTCGGAACTGGGTGCGTTCTCCCGATGGCTGCTCGGTTACCCGGGCCAGTGCGCACGCGTCAGGGAGACCGACGTGCGGAGCGTCATCGCCTGGCGGCTGCCACGGTGCGGCTCCTCCTGCGCCCATGCCTCGGCGGTGGCCGGCGCCGGCGTCTCGCTGGTGGCGCGCGTTGCTTGCCAATGCGCGGGGCCGTGATAGCCGGTGAGCAGCGTTACCTCCAGCGGATCGGTTGCCGCGGCATCGCGGAACAGGCCGAGAATGCGCGCGTCCTGCTGCTCGATGCGCACCCAGATACCCTCAGCGGAATGGCGGACAAAGTCCGGCCAGTCGCCCGGCCGGATGAAGAACCGGCGCATACCGTATACCGCCCGCTGATCCTCCGGCGGCGTCTCCGGCTTGGGCCGCACGTCGCTGGGCCGCCATAGCCGTACGCGCTCCTCGATCACCGTCTGCGCCGGCGCCGCGGGGATGGAGCCGGACTGCGCCTGCTCCCATGCCCCAGCATCCCGGTAGCCCGTGAACAGATGGACTTCCTCCACCGGCGCGCCGATCAGCCCGGAGAGCAGGCATAGCGGCCGGTGTCCGGCCCTGCGCTGCTCTGGCCACAGCTGTTGATGGACATAACGACGGAAGCCGGGCAATGTTGCAGCCGCGAGCAGGATGGTGCGCTCTTCGTAGATCACGGCTGCTCTCCGGTAAGGAAGCGTCGCGGAACCTCAACCGTCATTTGCCGGATATCCGCCTCAGACACGCCATCAGCACGCAGCGCAGGGATGGCAACGGTAGACAGATGCAGATAGCGCGTGGGATGGGCGTCGGCCTGCGGGTCCTCCGGCAAGCCGCGGATCACCGGGCGAACGCCGTAGTCATGACCGAGCATCAGGCGCGCGGCATACCCACGCTCCACCAGCGCCTTGACGGTGGCGTTGCGCTGGCGCCAGTCCGGCCGCCCCGGCCGCCCCGGGTAGCGGTCCATCGACAGGTAGCAGCCGGAGGAGAGCAGTTCCTCCAGGTAGACGAGTTCGGTGGTGTCCGCGCTGTGTCCGATGCACACCAGGTGCGCCGGCACCCCTTCCTCCTTGAAGATCTCAAGCTGGCGACGGCCAACCTCCAGTGGCGCCCAGTGATGGGTAGAGATCGGCGTACCGGTAGCCCGGGCAGCGCGGGCGGCGGCGCGCAGCACCGGTTCGGCGGCGGCGGTCACCCCCTCGGCGTCGTTCGCGACCTTAATTGCCCCCGCGCGGATGCCCGTGCTGCCGATCCCCTCTCGGATCTCGCGCACGAAGATCTCGGCGATCCAGTCGGGGTCGGCATCCCAGAACAGGCGAGGCGGATCGCGCCAAATGCCGGTGGCACAGACGATGTGCACGCCGCTGTCCTGTGAGACGCGGGCAAACATCTCCACGTCGCGGCCTAGGTCGATGGTGGACAGATCGATGATCGTGTCGACCCCACCTTCCTTGGCCTCACGCAGATGGCGGGTTGCCTTCTCACGTGTCTTCTCCCAATCGAACAAGTATGGGAACGCCTCCCGCAGCCCTGAGCCGTAGATGACGGTGACGTGTTCGTGGCTGAGGGTGAATCCCAACGCGCCGGCGTCCACCGGACCAAGCACCGTGTTGACCGTGGCCATCGATTGACTACCTCCCAGCGTGCTGCGCCGTGCCGCGCCAAGTATGCCTGCTTGCCACCGGGTTGGGGAAGCCGCGGTGTCACTGCGGCGGCAAGCAGGTATCCTGTCCGCATGCGCCAGCAACCACAGTTCGCACGGACGATTCGCGTTCGCAACGACAACCGCGTCGGTGTGCTCGCCTCGGTGCTCAGCCTGTGTGCCCGGCACGGCGCCGACATGGGCGATATTCGCATCGTTTCTGCCGGCCCTGTCCATGTGGTGCGCGATATTGATGTCGTCCTGGACTCTGCCGCGACTCTGGCGGCCCTCCTGGGTGACCTGGCAGCCTTTCCTGCCACGCAGGTGATCGAGGTGCGCGACGAGGTCCTGGACGCCCATGCAGGAGGAAAGCTGCGCACATCGGCGGCACTGCCAGTTGAGAGCCTGCGTGATCTGTCGCTGGTGTACACCCCTGGGGTCGGCGAAGTTGCACAACGGATCGCCGCCGACCCCACCGCGGCCGAGCGGTTCACCGTGATCGGCAACGCCGTGGCGGTGATTTCCGATGGCTCTGCCGTGCTGGGTTTGGGCAACCTCGGCGCCCGGGCGGCGATGCCCGTGATCGAGGGCAAGTGCGCGCTCCTGTCCGAGCTGGTCGGTGTATACGCCGTGCCAGTGCTGCTGGCCAGCCAGGAGGTGGATGAGATCGTGCGCACGGTGGCCGCGATCGCGCCCACGTTTGGGGTGATCCAGCTTGAAGACATCGCTGCCCCCCGCTGCTTTGCGGTAGAAGATCAGCTGGTGGAGCGCATAGACGGGCCGGTGTTTCATGACGATCAGCACGGCACCGCTGGGGTCACGCTGGCGGCGCTGCTGAATGCTTGTGCGCTGGCGGGGCTGGAGTTGCCGCGGCTGCGGGTAGGCCAGGTAGGACTGGGCGCCGCCGGGCTGGCCATCGCCCGCGCGGTGATGCACGGCAGTGGCAATCCTGTGTGGGGGGCGGATATCGCGGCCGATGCCCTAGACCGGCTAGCAGCGGCCGGGGGGATCCCTTCCCACCTCGATGAGATCATGGCCACCTGTGATGCCGTGATCACCACCACCGGCCGGGCAGGGCTGATCCGGCCCAATCAGGTACGGCCGGGACAAATCATCCTCGCGCTGTCCAATCCCCGGCCGGAGATTGCGCCGGCCGAAGCCTTGGCGGCCGGGGCGCGCATCGCGGAGAGCGGTGCGTTAATCAATAACCTGCTGTGCTACCCGGGGGTGTGCCGCGGGCTGCTGGACTCCGGGGCCCGCCGCGCCACGCCGGATCTGTTCTTGGCGGCGGCACAGGCCCTGGTAGAGCTCACGCCTGCTGGTGCGCTGCTCCCCAATCCGCTGGACCGCACGGTCCACCAGGGCGTCGCCCGCGCGGTGGCCCGTGCGGCCATGGAAGCGGGGCTGGCCCGCCACGAGCTGGACCGCGACTACTTCGAGGCAGCACCCGTCCCCCGCCACCCCCGCCTGTAGCCGGCAGGCTCGCCACCGGCGCGTGGCTCTGGCACGCTGGCAGGGTGAGGGGCAGCGCAGATGGTGGGCGGGCTGGCGGCGTTAGGCTCGGCGTTCCTGTGGGCACTTTCCAATATCCTCATGGGTTCCCAATCCGGACGGGTGCCGGCGGCGGTGATCGCGGCAAACCGGAGTCTGTTTGCGACGGCGTTCCTGATGCTGATCAGCCTGGTCGGGCTGGTAACCGGGGCCAGCCAGGCGCCGAGCCTCATCAGCATTGCCGGACTCGCGGGGTCAGGCGCCGTCGGGATGGGGGCGGGCGACTTGCTGTACATCCGCAGCCTGCGCCACATCGGCGTTAGCCGCGCCTTCCCCATCTCGATGTCGTCCTTCCCCTTGTTCACGTTCGCCATGGCTGCGGTCTGGCTGGACGAGGCGATAACGCCGGCGGTACTGGCCGGGACGGCGCTCGTGCTGGGCGGCGTCGTGCTGGTCGTGATCGGCGGCCGGCGCGCGGCGGTGAGCACCGAACCGCGGGCCACCGAACGCGAAACAGCACGAGGCGTTGCGCTGGTACTGGCCGCCGGCCTGTTGTGGGCGCTGGCATCAATCTGGCTACGACTGGCGGCAGAAGGCGTTGACCCGGCGATGGCACAGGCCATCCGGCTGCCGGTGGCGACGGTGCTCACCACGGCGATTGCGCTGCGTGCCGGCCACTCGCTGGCGCCGCTGCGCTATGGCCGCCGGTCATTTGTCGCGCTGCTGGTGACCGGGATCTTCGGCACGGCGGCTGGCAGTATGCTGTATGTCGTGGCGGTGCAGGAAGCGGGGGCGGCGCGTACCGCCGTGCTCTCGTCCACCGCGCCGCTGTTTGCTCTGCCGATGGCGGCGGCCTTCCTGCGCGAGCGCATCACCGCGCGCATCATCGGCGGCACAGCAGTGTCCATCGCCGGCATCTGGCTGGTGGTCGCCGGGCCGTAGCGATCGCTAAATCGTGGGATTGACGGTGTGGAACAGCGGCTCGACCGCCAGCCCCAGCGCGCTGACCGCAACCATCACCACAATCGCGATGAACCCGGCCAGCAGCACGTACTCGGCCATAGCGGCGCCCTGCGGTGATCCGTGCGTGATGGCGCGTGCGGCCGCAGTCAGCCGGTTGCGCAGCTCGCCCAGTAGTTGCATCGGTATCTCCATGGGGCGGGCACGACCCCTCACTCCTTAAGTCGGATCGATGATGCCCGGCTCTGACACCGCGTTGTGCGTACTTGCCGGCAGGTACCGACCAGGTGGTCTGCCCGGTGCGGCGCAGCTACGGCGCGGCCTGCGGCAGTGCGCCGATACCGGCGGCGGCCGGTGTGGCCGGCGATGGGGCCTGGCGCTTGGTCTCCATGTCACTCCCCAGCGTCACCGGTGTGCGCGGATCCGTGATCATCCCCTCAACGATGATGCCGGGGCGGACGCCCTCTTCCACGAAGGACCACTGCGGCGGTTCACCCGGCCAGGCGTTGAAGTTGTGGCCGTAGAGCCCGGTGCGCTCGCCCTTGACCGTCATGTACTCAGTGCGCTGCGGGCTGAAGGCGTGCCATGACTGGAAGATCAGGTTCTTGGCCAGGTAATCCTGCCGGTTGAGCGCGCCGTACCACGGGTCGAAGTAGTGCCAGACTCCCTGGTAATATAGCTCGAGACCGGCCTCCTGCCACCAGCGCACGCGCCATACGCCGTCGTTGCCCTGCCACGACGCTTCACCGATAGCATTGTTGTACTCGCGGGCAGGGAAGCCGAGCGTCCGGCCTAGCGCGGTCATCAGGTATGCCTGGGCGATGCAAATGTGCTTACTGTTCTTCTTCGTGCTGCTCAGCGTGCCGTCATAGAACAACCGGGCAAAGTTGTAATCGTTGTTGAAGTCGGCTGGCTCGCCATCATCCAGCAACTCATCGATGGTCTTGTACAGATTCATGGCGACCTCGTGCGGGTCGTCCGGCCAGGCGCCACCGCGCCGGCCCCACTGTAGCGCCAGCAACCGCACAAAGAAGTCGTCGACATGGGAGAAGTCGGGATCCCCACGCAGGTAGTAGTTGTCCACGCCGCTGCCCTCAGCGGGCACGCCGGCGAAGCTATGGACCCTGGGATACGTAACCGCTACGGGGCGGTCTGGCACGAAGAAGTCCATCACCCGCGATGACGGCGCCAGTGTCACCGTCTGGCCGGTGCTGGGGACGGTGTAGTCCAGTGCCAGCGTGAACATCGGCGCGTCCAGCGGAATCGTGCCGCCGGGTTTGCGCACGATCTCTTCGCGGATAATCGGGTCACGCTCGTCGGCGATGCGCATCCGGTCAAAGAGCAGGTAGTTCTCACCGTCTTGCAGGCTGAACTTCGTATCCTGGCCGGCAACGATGGCGCCCGCGGTCCGCACGCGGAGCTCGGCCAGACCGCCGGAACGCACCGCGACCGCCAGCTGGAAGATACCGGCCGGCACATACTGGCCATTGACGTTGGAGGCGAACAGCCCGCGGAAATCCGGCGTGACCCGCACGGTCCGCGCGCCCAGCGCCGTCTGCGGCCCGTTCGGTCCTGCCTGGGCACTGACCCGCAGCAGGAAGTCGTCGATGCGGGTGTAGGTGTGTGTCACACGGGCGCCGCTGGCCGGAGGGGTGCCATCACCGAAATCCCATAGGTACGTCTGGCCGGGCTGTGGGGCGACAATCGCGAACGCCAACGGCTCACCGTAAATCGCCGTATCCCGGTTGATCGCAAACTGCACCACAAACGGCGAGCCGTCTGCCTGGGGTGTGATCGGAACCGTGGGTGTTGGGCTGGGGCTGGCGGTGGGAGCCGCCGTGGGTGAGGGCGAGGGCGTGCGGGACGGCGTACCGGGACCCGGAGTCCGGGTGACGGTGGCGGCCGGTAGCATGCTAGGGGTGCGCGATGGGGTTGGGCTCTGAGCCTGCGCGCCCGGCGAGGCGGGCAAGGCGATCACTGCCAGCGCCACCAGCGCCGGCCATAACAGGCGGATCACGGAACGGAGCATGACACCTTACCCCGCGCCGGGCCGGGGTGTGGCGGCGCGCTGACTGGGTTGTGCCCAGATGCTAGCAGATCACCGGCCGGTCAGTCCGTAAGAATATGGTTGCCAAGATATGACGTTTGCTCCTCTGCGCGCTGGCGACGGGGACGCAGACGGTGGCTTGAACGCGGCCGCGGCGGTTCGTACGCTCAATCCTGTGCGCACGCGCGCTCGTCTGGAGGCGCCGCCTATGAAACGCGGGCTGCTGGTTGTGGGTTTGCTCATGCTGGCCGGGGCCGGCTGGATCGGCGTGGGGGATGTGCGGGCGGCGGTGCCCAATCGTTTGTATGGCACGGTGACGCTCAACGGCCAGCCGGCAGCGGTGGGGACCGCGATCGTTGCCCTGGCAGGTGGGAAGCCGTGCGCGACGGTGAGCGTGGCCACGCTCAGCGTCAGCGGCACCAGCTATCCATACCGCATGGACGTGCCGGACAGCGCCGCCGACGCCGCCTGCAAGCCGGGCGCCGTGCTCACGTTCACCGTTGCCGGCGTGACCGCTGCCCAGACGTTCACCCTGGATGACACCGGCGCCTTTCAGCGGCTGGATCTCACTGCCCCGGGCACGCCCAATGTTCCGGCGGGCAGCGCGCGCAGCGTGAACCTTGCTCCGGGCTGCAATCAGGTGTCCTCGACGTTCCCAGACAACACCCCGCCGCAGGAGATCGCGCTGGCTATCTCACCGATGACAGCCGTTGCGGCGATCTGGGTGGCTGATCGGTCGACCGGGCTGTTCCGCGGCTTCAATCCCAACGCGGTCGATCTCAGCGACCTGAGGGCGGTCAACCGCGGCGATCTCATCCGTGCCTGCGTGCGGGAGGCGGCGACGCTAACGCAGCCCTGACGCTTGACGGTGGTGCCGCGGGTTGGAGCTGCGGGAGCCGGACGGCCGCGCACGGGCCTAATAAGGCTAATGCACGCTAATACAGGCTAATACAGAACGCGCTCCCGCTCGCTCTCGTACGTTCGCTTTCACTCGCTCCCTCTCGTTTATTGCTCCCTTGTTGACATCATGCTAGGATGCAAAAGGTGTCCCGGTGTGCCGGGCCCGTGCGGACTGCGTCCGCTACACCCACGGTTCGCAAGACCGACAGCCAGCAAGACGGCCGATCGGTGTGTCCGCAGTCACGAGCGGGCCGCCGGTTGGCCTTTCCGGTGTCCCGGGACCGTGTGCCGGGTGCATCTCAAAGGGGGTGACCGTTCGATGCATGTGACCATCGATGGATTCGGCGGGGATCGCGCGAAGCTGGCGTCGGAAGAACTGGTCCGCGACCTGCTGGATCGCTACCCCAGCGAGATCGGCATGACCAAGATCTCCGAGCCGAACGTGCGCACCTATGTCGGCGACAAGCCAGAAGACTGGGGCGTCTCCGGCTTTGTGCTGATCGCCGAGAGCCATATCACGATTCACACCTTCGTCCAGCACGAACAGGTGTGGGTGGACATCTTTTCCTGCAAGGAGTTTGACGCCACCAAGGCGATCATCGACATCAAGCGGGCATTCGGCCTGCGCGATGTCACCACCCGGCTGCTGGAACGGGGCCTAGAATACCCGCATGACGTCGCCGCTGCTGCGCCGCTCGCCGAGCGCGAACGGCAGGAAGCCGCCGTCGCTGTGGGTAGCCGCTAGGCGGACGGAATGTTGCGCAAAGACGGGCGCCACGCGGGCACACCCGCCGGGCGCCCGTCGTGTTGTGAGGGGAACCATGGCCTTTGACCCGTTGCGAGACGCCCGATTCTATCCCCCCCGCAACTTCGCTGCGCTCGAACCGGACTATGCTGACTTCGACCGCGCGCGCGTCGTCGTGCTGCCGGTTCCCTATGACAGCACCACCACCGCCCGGGCCGGCGCCCGCGAAGCCCCTCAGGCGATCATCGATGCCTCGGCCGATATGGAGCTGTATGACCTTGTGCTTGAGCGCGAGCCGTACCGGTGCGGGATTCACACCCTGCCCGAGGTTGCGCCCCACTCCGATAGCCCTGAGGCGATGATCGGCCGGATTCAGTCGATCGCGGCCGAGCTCATTGACGCTGGCAAGTTTGTGGTCACGCTTGGCGGAGAGCACACCGTTGCCGCCGCGCCGGTGCGGGCGTATGCCGCCCGTGTGCCGGATCTATCCGTGCTCGCCTTTGATGCCCACGCCGACATGCGCGACGAGTACAACGACTCCCGCTTCAATCACGCCTGCACGTTGCGCCGGTCACTGGAAGCGGTGCGCGGCTCGCGGCGCACCAGCCGGTTCGGCCCGCCGCCCACGCTCGCCCATGTCGGTTTGCGCTCTGCCACCCGCGAAGAGCATGAGTTTCTGCGCGCCGAGGGCATCCCGTACTTCCCCGCACACACCTACCGGCGGCTGCCCGATGGCCCACGCCGCGTCTCCGAACAGCTGACTGACAACGTGTACATCACCATCGACATCGACAGCTTCGATCCATCGCAGGTGGCGGGCGTTGGCACTCCAGAGCCGGGCGGGCTGTTTTGGGAAGATGTCGTCGCTACGATTGAAGAAGTGGCGCGTCATCACCGCATCGTCGGCTTCGACCTGACAGAGCTGGCTCCAGACTACGGACCACGCGCCAACGCCCAGCTGGCTGCCAAGCTCGTGTACCGCACCATTGGCCTGGCCATGGGCGAAGCCTAGCGCTCTCGCCGCCGGCCGGCCCGCAGCTCGCGCTGCTCCTCCGCGAGCGTCGCCTCCAGCAGACGCAGATAGGAGTCGTAGCGGGCGGCGCTCACCGCATCCCGCTCAACCGCTCCGCGTACGGCGCAGCCGCCCTCGTTCTGGTGCAGGCAGCCGGACCACTGGCACAGGTCGTGAAACGGGCGCATCTCGGGAAAGCACTCCGACAGGTCGAACGGCTCCAAGCCCCACGGCGCCAGCTCGCGCAGGCCGGGTGTGTCGGCGACGAAGCCGCCACCGGGAAGCGGATGAAGTTCACCAACTACGGTGGTGTGCTTGCCTTTGCGCAGCGCGTGGCTGACCTCGCCCGTGCGCAATTCCAGCCCGGGAACGACGGCGTTCAGCAGGCTGCTCTTGCCCGTGCCGGAGGGACCGGCGACGAGCGTCGTCTTACACGTCAGCTCCGCCAGCAGGCCATCGAGACCGGTTCCGCCTGCGGCGCTGGCGTACCGCACCGGATAGCCCGCGCGCTCGTACACGGCGAACATCTCCCGGGCCGCCGCCTCGCCCGTGAGATCGACCTTGTTCACCACCAGGTGTGCCGGCAGTTCCGAGGCCTCAGCGATCACCAGGTAGCGGTCAACGGCGCGCAGGTGGGGCTCCGGGTTGGCGGCGGCGAAGACAACCAGCACCTGATCGACATTGGCCGCCAGGATCTGCTCGCGCCAGGCGCCTTTGCGCCCGGCCGACCGCCGCGAGAACACCGAGCGCCGCTCGCCCACGGCTTCGACGATGCCGGTGCCGTCCGCCGTGGGGGTGACCGTCACGGTGTCGCCGATCACGGGGAGCGTCGCCTCACGGCCCGGCTTCCGCAGGCTGCCGCGGAGCCGGCAACGCCACTCCACGCCGTCCACCAGCACGGCATACCATTCGTTCATCGTCCAGAGCACCACTCCGGACACATGACCCCCAACCCTAGGTGCGGTACCTGCGAATGGCGGGGACACGGGCGCCGATCGCGATTGCGGCGAGCATGGCGCCGGCGCCGCCGGTGACCACCGACAGTTGCGGGCTGCCCCATGCCGCCACGGCGCCGGATTCAAGCTGGCCCAGCTGCGGGCCGCTCAGCACAAAGATCATGTTGGCAGAGGTGACGCGCCCGCGCAATTCATCCGGCGTTGACAGCTGGATGATGGAGCGCCGCATTACCATGCTGACGGTGTCGGCTACGCCCGTGCCGGCCAGCAATAGCATGGACAGCCAGAAGCTGCGGGACACGCCAAACGCCGCTGAGCATAGCCCAAAGGCGATGACGGAAAGGAGAAGCGGCGGGCCCGGGCGGCGCACCGTGCCGATGCTGGTCAGCGCCACCGCACCGATGGCCCCGCCGATCGCTTCCGCGGCGTACAGCCAGCCCAGACCTTCCGGCCCGACATGCAGGATGTCCTTGGCGTATACGGGCAGCAACGCCACGGCGGATCCGAAGAACATCGCGAAGAAATCCAGCAGCATCACAGGCAGGGCAATCGGGTGGCCACGCACGAACCGCAACCCTTCGATGACGGCGCCGATGCCGGGCCGGCGGCCGCCGGGCTGCACCCGGGTGCCGATCAGCAAGAGCGCGCCGATGATCACCAGGAATGTCGCCGCGTTGACCAGATACGCCGCCTCGACGCCACCAGTGGCAATCAGCAGGCCGCCAAGCGCCGGCCCGCTGAGCGAGGCTGCCTGGGAACCGGTGATGTCCCAGGAGTAGGCGTTCATCAGGTGCTCGCGCGGGACGAGTACCGGTACCATCGCCTGGCGGGCAGGGTTGTCGAGTGCTTGTGCCGCTGCAGAAACGAAGACAAAGGCGTAAATCACCGGGACGGACACCACACCGGCCAGCGTCGTCAACGCCAGCCCCAGTGCCACGAACATCAGCAGCGGTTGGGTGATGAGCAGCAGCCGGCGGCGGTCCATCGCATCGGCCAGTGCGCCGCCGGCCAGCGAAAAGACGATCGCTGCCGCCGCCCGAAACAGGCCGACCAGCCCCAGCGCCAGCGGTGAGCCGGTGATCTGGTACACCTGGTAACCGATGGCGACGACCTGCATCTGCTGGCCGAGCGCAGAGACGATCCGCCCGCCCCACAGCAGGCGGAAATCGCGATGCTGCATGGCGATGAACGGTGGGCGGTCGGTGAGCCTGCGCGGGCGGTGCGCGGGCGCCTCAGGCTGGCCGGTCGCGGTCACAGGCGCCGTTCCCGTCGGTTCCCGGTCTCCGGGAGTCCCCGCCATCATACCGAAAATGGGGATGGACCTTGCGATCCATCCCCACCGGCTGCCGCGGGAGCGGGTGCACTAGTTTGCGATGCCCTGCAGGTTGGGTGGTGGCGGTTGGTTGTTGCGGTCGGCGCTGTAGCGAGTGTCGGCGCCCAGCAGGTCGAGGGCGTCGAAGTACAACACGGCGTTGCCACCGGCATCCGGCCACACGTCGGTGCTGCTGAAGCTGGCATTCCCAGCGCAGGCGCTCTCCCTGGCCACGCCG
This sequence comes from Chloroflexota bacterium, assembly GCA_963170165.1. GTDB lineage: Bacteria > Chloroflexota > Dehalococcoidia > CAUJGQ01 > CAUJGQ01 > CAUJGQ01. The sequence goes on from CAUJGQ010000018.1 coordinate 13,692, forward strand.
GTGTAAATGCGGCACACCTGGCCCGCGTTCATCACGAACCCAGACGGGAAGCGGTAGATCTGGTTGCGCTGTGGCGAGCGCATGGTCCAGCCGGTCATATCCTGGCTGCCGCCGCCAAGGTTGGAGATCTCGACGTACTCGTCACCCTGGCCCGCCTCTGAGCCAATGAACTTGAGCCGTGTGATCTGAAGGTACGGCCCCGCCAGGAAGCGGGCGATGATGCTGATCACCGCTGGGTCGCCCGCCCGGATGCGGAAGACCACGGTTTCGTTGAAGCGGGCGTCGGGATCGGTGACACCTTGTGCGCGCCAGGCGCCCTCAACGCCGTTCCATAGCCCCTCGCGGAAGGCGTCACAGACCGCCTGTCCCGGTGCGGGGATACAGGGGCGCGGGTCGCCAAGCATGAGGGCAGAGGTGGTGTACCCCGCGCCCGCGGCCGGCGCCACCAGGTCCAACACCTGGATCATGCCGGACTTGAACGCAGCGGTGGGGGAGGCCGGCAGGCCGGCGACCCGGAAGCTGACGGTCGCCCCATCGGAGCCGCAGCCTGCCGGCGCGCCGGGCTGGTTCACATCAACGACGTAATTCGACGGGCTGGAGGTCTGGCCGGTGCCGCAGACCCGGTCGCCAATCAGCGCCTCTACCAATGTGCCAACCGGGGCATTGCCGCCATTGAGTGTCACGCGGCCGAAGAAGCGATGGGGCGGGCTGGGCGGGGACTGCGCTTCCACCAATCCGGTGACGGCCACCGCCGCCAGTGCTGCCGCCAGTAAGAGCATCCGGCGCATTGAAACCCCCTCACGGTGTGGACCTGCCGTCCGCGAGTATCTTCCGCGTACTGCCACAATAACGGAGAGGATGACAGAAAAGTTACGGCGTTACGGCAAGCGTGCCCGCGAGGTATCGGGAAGCGAGCCAGGGCGGGCCACGCCAATCGGTGCGGCCCGCCCCGGCGATGAGTACCGTGATTGCAGCTAGCGCACGCCCTGAAGGTCAGGCTGTGCGGGCTGCGTAGCGGGGATGGCGCTGTAGCGGCGCGTGGCCCCTTCGAGGTTGAGCGCGGCGTAGAACAGCACCGCCGTGCCATTCTCGTCCGGCCAGACGTTGTTCTGCGGGAAGGCGGCGTTTCCGCACGAATCGGCGCGGACCTCGCCGCTGCTGTAGATGCGGCAGGACTGCCCCGCACCCATGACGTAGCCCTGCGGGAAGGATGCCTGCGGTCCCATGTCCGGGGAGCGCACCACCCAGCCGCTCATGTCCTGGCTGCCGCCACCCAGGTTGGTGATCTCGACGTATTCAGGTGTGCCGGCGTAGCGCACGCGCGTGATCTGCAGGTAGGGGTTGCCGAGAATCTTGGCGATGTTGCTGATGACCGATGGGTCACCGCCCTGTACGCGTAGCACAATGATCTCGCCGAAGCGGGCATCCGGGTCAGTGACACCGCGCACTGCCCAGGCCGAGGCGTCGCCGTTCCACAGCGCGGTGCGGTTAGCGTCACAGGGGGCAGGCATACACGGTCGCGGGTCCGCCAGATCCAGGTAGGACTCCTGGAAGCGCTGAGCCGGCTGGCTGCCGCCACCGGCGCTGAGATCCAGTGGGGTGAAATAGCCTTGCTGGAACGGTGCGGTCTGTGCCGCCGTCACGCCGCCGATGGTGAAGGTGACGGTCGTTCCCTCGACGAAGCACGGCTGCGGCGCCACAGGCTGGCTCACGTCCAGCACGTAGCGGCCGTCCTGGGCGGTGGTGTTGCCACAGGGGATGCCGTTGATCAGCCCGACGATGGGGGTGCCGTTGGGGGCAGGCGCGCCGTTGAGCGATACCGCGCCGTAGAACCGCTGGGGCGGGCCACCTTGAGCGGCCACTCCGGTGGACAGCGCTGCGGCTGTCACCAGCGCCACGAGCAGGGAGAGCATTCGCATCCGGTTCATCTCCTGAGGTGAAGATTGGGCGGGGATGCGGCGGGGTTGCGGTGATGCAGAACCGAATCAGCGGAGGGATCGGCCAACGCGGATCAGTTCTTCGGCGCCGATAGTGGCAGGGCCGGCGACAAGCACCAGCAGGCCATCGCGCGCAAACAAGAAGGTGTGGCTGCGGTCGGTGCGCCAGGCAGGAGGAGCCGGCTGTTCGCCCTGCGGGCCGCGCACTTCCCACTCACCGTCGATGTAGAACCCGGCCAGTGCCCCGCGTTGCACCGGGAACACGTGGCGCTCTTTGACCTGAAACACGGTGGATAGGTCCGGACGCAACACTTCGATGACCATGCCGGGTTGATCGCCGCTCGCGTGGGCGAAGTACAGCACGGTGGCTGATGTGGTGAGAAACAGCGCCCCCTGGTCGGTGCTGTAGCCAGCAGGCAGCCACGCTGGCGAGAGCGCAGGCACACTGGGCTGCAGCACCTGCGGACTGAAGCGGCTGACGCCGAGCCGCGACGCCACCTGGTACTCTCGTGCCGCGGTGTTGATGGCCGGAGCCGCGGCGAGATGGTCGACCTCGCGCACCGGCAGCAACGCCAATTGCTGAGAATCCGGCGTGGCGCTCAGCGTCACCAGGGCAACCGATGGTGTGGACGCTTGGAAGCGGGTGGCCGGCGTCTGCACCTGGACCAGCGCCAGCCCGAGCACCAGGCCGACCACGGCCACGCCCAGCGGCGCCATCGAGCGCTGCATACCGCGCGCCAGCCGCGGCGGCGGCAGCGCCCGGAAGCCGGCGGCCACGGTGTCCGGGTCGCCGAACTGCGCTTCCAGCGCCGCCACAGCAGCTTCAGGAGTGGCGCCATCGTGCAACAGATCGGTCAGGGCGTCTTCGGCGTAGCCGCGCAGCTCCCGGCGGGTACGTGAGCGCCGCCACAGGGGCACCCCGGTGACGGCGCGGCTGAGCAGGTGATTGATGGCCTGCTCGGCCGCCGTGCCGTCGGTGGCTGCGCTCAGGCGCTTCATCCGGCGACTCCGAGGATACTTTCGACGGCGCGGACATGCCGCCGCCAGACGGCCTGCCGTTCGTCGAGCGCTGCCTGCCCTTTGGGCGTGAGCTGGTAATAGCGGCGGTCACGGCCGGTGGCGCCACCCCACTCCGCCCGCACCATGCCTTCGCGCTCCAACCGGTGCAGGAGTGGGTAGAGGCTACCTTCGCCCACGCGCAGGTTTCCCTCGCTGCGAGCACGGATCTCCTTGATCAGCTCGTAGCCATGCAGCGCCCGGGCGCGCAGGAGCGATAGCACCAGCAGTTCTGTGGACCCCTTGACCAATTCACTCGCGAACGGCATTGAATACTCCGCCATCCACCGCGGCGCTCTCACCACGCCGGCCGCGGAACGGCTTCTGGCTCATCATCTGTCCAAATGCTCAGGGGACGCAAGATGATTGAAGGCAGCCAACTGCCCTCCTGGCGCCAGAGATAGTCCCAGTGTATACGCCCGCTCCCGGCCGCGCGTCACTCTATCGCCCAGGTGACTTCCACAATCACCGTCAGGCTCAGCTCGCCGGGAGCGATCTGTGCTGGCATGGATGCCACCGCACCGCCGCGGCCGTCTGCGACCGGCGAGGTCTCCGGTGTGCTGGCCGGTGACGAGATTTCGTCGAGCACGATTACCCGCCCGAGGCGTACGCCCGCAGCGGATGCGTACTCCTCAGCTTTGGCCCGCGCATCGGCGTAGGCGGCGGCGCGGGCACGGCGGGCAAATGCCGTGGTGTCCTCGATGCCGAAGCTGATGCCCTGGATGGTCGCTTCGTCACCGAGTGACCGCACGGCGGTGTCGATGGTGGCGCCGATGCGGTCGAAATCGCGCAGCTTGACCGAGATGGTGTGAATCGCGCGCCAGCCGACGACCGGCGCCGGGCCATCGGTGGAGCGGCCGTACTCCGGCTGCAAGGTGAACTGGCGGGTTTGGATGTCTCGCTCCGCAATCCCGGCCGCCTTCAGTGTTGCGGTGAGCGCGGCGATCATTTCTTCGGCGCGCTGGAAGGCGTTGCCGGCGGTGTCCCGGCGCACCGTCGCGCCGAGGGTGATCGTTGCGATGTCGGGCCTGGCCGAGACCGTACCTTGGCCGCGTACGGTGATGCCTGGTGGAGCCGTCTGTGCCCGTGCGCTGCCGGGCAAGAGTGTTGCTGCGCTCACCAGTGCCAGCGCTGCCAGCGCGCCGGGCAGAAGCCGTAACCGAACCATGCTCAAGCTCCGTAGAGGGGCGGGAGAATAAACGGAGAGGTTGGGGACCGCCCCCCAACCTCCCGTAACGAATGACCGAAGCGCGCTGTTACCGGCGGCGGCGGAAGGCCGCGATGCCGGCGCCGCCCAGGGCGACGATACCGGCGAGCGCCGCAACGGCGCCGGTGGCCGGGCTATCGGTGGCGTCCGCGCCGGTGCGCGGCAGGGCCGGCGCCGCTGCCGGGGCAGCCGGGCGCTGGGCAACCGGCGAACCGGCCGGGCGCTGCGGGGCGGCCGTGGCCGGGATGGCCGTGGCGGTGCGGGTCGGCGTGGCCGGGACCGGCGTGGCCGTGCGGGCCGGCGTCGGGGACGGCGTGGCCGTGCGGGCCGGGGTCGGGGACGGCGTCGGCGTGGCGGCCTGGGCCGTCAGGTTCAGCGACACGAAGGCGCCGGTCTGGAACGTGCCGGTCTGCGTGGCGCTGGCGGTGCCGACCTGGAAGTTGACGGTGGCGCCATCGGTGCCGCAACCCGGTAGCGTGGTGGCGGAGGCCACGTCCACCGTGTAGCTGCCGCCGGTCACCGAACCGGTGCCGCAGTTCTTGCCGGCCACCAGCGCGGTGATCGTGGTGCCATCCGGGGCCGCGCGGCCATCAAGCTGCGCCGTCCCGAAAAAGCGGGTAGGCGGTGTTGGCTGCGCCCCCGCGACGCTGATGCCAAGCGCTGCGACGATTGCCGCCGCGCCGGCCAACGAAAGGACTCGCCGCATCTGGTGTCCTCCTGTGTGCCGTTCGGTCACACTTATGTCGTATACCTCACTATCTGAGGTATCTGCTGGGAGCGTATCGACCGCCTTGGGGGCCTGTCAAGGCAGGGTTTGCCCTGATTTCCGGTGAATTGTGCCTGTGTGAGAATCACTCTGCTACTGTCGCATGCGCTTTGATCCCCCACCGTAGCGCTTGGTACGATACAGGGGACCGGCGGACGATGCGCAGGTTAACAGCAGGCACCACTCGCGCCCCGGCGCCACCATCGATTCCCCATGTCCCGCATGGCGGCTTGCGCCGCAAGGATACGGAGAACCGCGTGACCCGTGAACGCACCGCCCCGGATGGCCAATACACCCACGCACGCCGGCTGACGGAATCCCCCGGTTGCGAGGATGGCGGTAAAGAGGCCTGCGGCGTCTTTGGCGTCTTTGCGCCGGGCGAGGATGTGGCCCGGTTGACCTTCTATGGGCTGTACGCGCTGCAACATCGTGGCCAGGAAAGCGCAGGCATCGCCACGTCCGATGGCGCCGCTCTCCATGTACGCACCGGCATGGGGTTGGTGGCGCAGGTATTCGATGAAGATGATCTGGGTGCGCTGCCCGGGCACATCGCCATCGGCCATACCCGCTACTCCACGACCGGCTCCAGCCGCATCTGCAATGCTCAGCCTGTATACCTGCAGAGCGGTTCTGGCCAGCTGGCATTGGGGCACAACGGCAATCTCGTCAATGCCGAACTGCTCCGGCGGGAGATGGAAGAGGCGGGGCACGAGTTCACCGGCAGCACCGACTCCGAGGTGATCGCCCGGATGCTGGTCACCGCCCCCGAGGGCGAGTGGGATGCCCGGATGCGCAGCGTGATGCAGCGCATCGAAGGGGCGTACTGCCTGGTGGTGCTCACGCCAACCTCGCTGATCGCCGCTCGTGACCCGATGGGCAATCATCCGCTCGCCCTGGGCCGCCTGGGGGAGGGCTGGGTCGTCGCTTCTGAGACGTGCGCGCTGGACCATCTTGGTGCCCGGTTCGTGCGCGAAGTGCAGCCCGGGGAAGTCGTCACTATTGATCACTGCGGGTTGCGCTCGTTCCAGGCCGTCACCAGCAAACGTGATGCCCTGTGCATCTTCGAGTACATTTACTTCGCCCGCCCGGACTCCATGATCCGCGGAGAGCGCATCTATCCCGTGCGCATGGCGATGGGCGCCGAGCTGGCGCGCGAGCATCCGGTCGATGCCGACATCGTGATCGGAGTACCGGATTCGGCCACCGCTGCCGCCATCGGCTACGCGCGCGAGTCCGGCATCCCGTACACCGAGGCGCTGATGAAGAATCGCTACGTCGGGCGCACATTCATCCAGCCCGACCAGCGCATCCGCGAGCGCGGGGTGCACCTGAAGTTCAATCCCCTGCGGGAGCTGCTGGAAGGTCAGCGCGTGGTGCTGGTGGACGACAGCATCGTGCGCGGCACCACGACGCCGCGGGTCGTGAGTATGTTGCGGGCCGCCGGCGCGCGCGAGGTGCATATGCGCATCTGTGCCCCGCCGATCATGCATCCGTGCTACTTCGGGGTGGATATGGCATCTCGGGCAGAGCTGATCGCCGCTCAGAAGTCGGTTCCGGAGATCGAACGTCATATCGGCGCCGACAGCCTGGGCTATCTCAGCCTGGATGGGCTGGTGCGCGCCACAGCCATGGATTCCGGGTCGTTCTGCCTGGCCTGCTTCACCGGCCGGTACCCGATCCCGATTCAGCTTTCGCTCGACAAGGACAAGTTCAGTCTGGAACGCTCGCCGGAGACCGTGGCTCAGCTGGTGCAAATCGGCGGCTAACCGGCCGGGCGTTTGGCTCGGTGGCTGCCGGCTCGGCGCTGAGCCACGGGATAAACCGGCAGCGGGGCCTGCCCCGGAGGTCCGCTATCGCTACCGACTCCACCTCCTCGCCCGAGCCTCGTGGCCTGTACGCCGAAGCGGGCGTCGACATCGACAGCACCAACCGCGCCGTGGAACGGATGAAGGCGCTGGCCCGCGCTACCTCCCGGCCCGAGGTGCTCTCCGACGTCGGTCCTTTTTCGGCGCTCTTTCGGGTGCCGGGCGGCATGGCCGATCCCGTGCTCGTCTCCAGTGCTGACGGCGTGGGCACCAAGGTGCTGATCGCCCGGCTGCTTGGCATCTACGACACCGTCGGCCAGGACCTGGTCAATCACTGTGTCAATGACATCCTTACCGCTGGCGCGGAGCCGCTCTTCTTCCTGGACTACCTCGCCAACAACGGGCTGACGGAGGACCAGAAGGTTAGCGTCGTCGATGGCGTCAGCCGCGCCTGCCGGGCGGCCGGTTGCGCGCTGATCGGCGGTGAAACGGCGGACATGCCTGATGTCTACCGGCAGGGAGACTACGATCTGGCCGGTTTCATTGTCGGAGTGGTTGATCGAAACAAGGTGATCGACGGCCGTGGGATTGTCGCCGGCGATGTGCTGGTGGCGCTGCCCTCCACCGGGCTGCATACCAACGGCTACTCGCTCGTGCGCCATATCTGGGATATCGGAAAAGACAGCAGTGATGGCGGCCGTGAACGGCTGGAACACCACGAGCCGGACCTCGGCGCCACGCTCGGTGAGGCGCTGCTCGCGGTCCACCGGCCGTATCTCCATGACCTGCGTCCTGTGCTGGATCGGGTCAAGGGCTTTGCCCACATCACCGGCGGCGGCCTGATCGATAACACCCCACGTATCCTGCCACCGGGTGTGGCTGCGCGGTTTGACCGTGCCCGCTGGCAGGTGCCACCGCTGTTTCGGCTCATCCAGCGTGCCGGAGAGGTGCCCGACCTGGAGATGTTCCGCACGTTCAACATGGGCCTGGGCGCCGTGCTCGCCGTTGCCGCCGAGCACGTTTCCGGTGTGCTCGCTCAGCTGCCGGATGGCTTGGTGGTGGGTGAGATCGTACCCGATGATGGCAGTGGCGCGCGGGTGCGGCTCTAGCTCCTGCGTGATACGCGCTCCCACCCTGACGACCGATGAGGTGCACGATGCGCGCGATTCTTGCGCCGTACGACAAGTCCGGACTGATATCGTTTGCAGCCGGGTTGACGGCGTTGGGCTGGGAGCTGTATTCCACCGGCAACACCTATCGCATCCTCACCGGAGCGGGTGTTACGGTCCGGCCGGTGCACGATCTCACCGGCTTCCCCGAAATCCTCGATGGCCGGGTGAAGACGCTGCATCCGGGTGTCCACGGCGGCCTGCTCGCCCGGCGCGACCGCCCGGAGCACCTGGCAGAACTGGCGCAACACGGCCTGGTGACCATTGATCTGCTGGTTGGCGGCCTGTACCCCTTCCGGGAGACCGTCGCTTCCGGCGCGGCACTGCCCGATGTGCTGGAGCAAATTGATATCGGCGGACCGGCGATGATTCGTGCCTCCGCCAAGAACTTCCCCAGTGTGCTGACGGTCGTTGACCCTGCCGACTACGAGCCGCTGCTGACATCGCTGCGCGCCGGGGAGGTGGGTGAGGACCAGCGGCGGCGGCTGGCCGCGAAGGCCTTCCAGCATGTTGCCGCTTACGATACCGCCGTAGCCGAGTATCTGCGCGCGGATGAGCCATTCCCGCCGGTGATCAGTTACGCATATGAGAAGCTGAACGACCTGCGCTACGGTGAGAACCCCCATCAGCGGGGCGCCGTGTATCGCAGCCTGGGCATCACCCCCGGCGCGACGGATGGCGTCGCTACCGCGGAGCTGCTGCACGGGCTCCCCATGTCGTTTGTCAACTACGTTGACGCCGGCGGCGCCTGGGATACCGTGTGGGACTTTGACCAGCCGGCCTGTGTCATTGTCAAGCACGCCGTCCCCTGCGGGCTCGCCACCGGCGAAGACCTCGTATCCGTCTACGAGCTGGCGCTCGCCGGCGACCCGGTCTCCGCCTACGGCGGCATCATCGCCTTCAACCGCGAGATTGATGCCCGCCTGGCGACGGCGCTGCGCGAGGTGCGTAATCCGATGTCCGGTCAGCGGCAGCGCTACGACGTGCTGATTGCACCTGGATTCAGCGATGAGGGGCTGGCGATCCTGCGCGGCAAGAGTAAGGACCTGCGCATACTGCGTGCCCGGCCACCGCACCAGGGTGGCCAGCGTGTCCGCCAGATCTCCGGCGGCCTGCTGGTACACGACGTCGATACGTTCCGCCCGGAGGAGTTCGACTTCCGTACGGTGAGCAGACGTGCGCCCACGGCGGCGGAGCGGCAGGCGCTCGCTTTCGCCTGGCGGGCGTGCAAACACATCACCTCCAACGCGATTGTGCTGGCGCGCGGCACGACGATGACCGGCATGGGTGCTGGTCAGCCTAACCGCGTCAACAGTGTGATGCTGGCCGTGCGCGCCGCCGGCGAGCAGGCGCGGGGTAGCGTGCTGGCATCCGATGCCTTCTTCCCGTTCGCGGACGGGGTGGAGCTGGCCGCTGCCGCTGGGGTGACTGCGGTCGCTCAGCCCGGTGGATCGTTGCGCGATGACGATGTCATTGCCGCTGCGGACGCCGCCGGTATGGCGATGGTGTTCACCGGTGCCCGTCACTTCCGCCACTAGCAGGTGCGCTCATCCACCGGTCAGCCAGCGGGCCAATTCGTCGCGGGGGAAGGCTGGCAGGGGCCGGTCACCCGCCGCCGTGGCGAGGGTCAGACCTTCACTGGCGGGCCGCACCTCACCGATGACTGCCGCCTCCACGCCAGCACGCCGCAGGGCGCCTAACGCTGCCGCCTCATCCTCCGGCGCGATGGCGGCAATCAGGCAGCCGGATGCGAGCAGGCCCAGCGGGTCGAGCCCGAGCGCCTCACAGATAGCCCGCGCCTCTGGAAGGACCGGGATCGACTCCTCATCGATGCGCAGCCCCACGTTTGACGCCTCTGCCACCTCTCGCAGCGCCGTGGCCAGCCCGCCTTCGGTGGCGTCATGCAGGGCGTGCGGGTGCAGCACTGCGCACAACGCGCCGGCGTCACGTACCACGCTGATGCCGGGGACGTCCAGCAGCCGGGCGGCGGCGGCGATCACGGCTTCAGCCACGCCGGCGAGCCGCAGCGGCGCCGGCGTCGCGCTCAGCACAGCCGTACCCTCGATGGCAATGCCCTTGGTGATGATTACGCGGTCCCCCGGCTGCGCCTGTGGTGTCACGAGCCGCTCCGGCATCACCTCACCCAGCATCGTCCCCGCCATCACCGGCCGGTCGAGCCCCACGGTCACTTCCGTGTGACCGCCGATCAGGGTGATGCCAAGTTCGGCGCATGCGGCGAGCATCTGGTTATGGATGTCCTCAACCAACGCGGGCTCAGCGGACTCAGGCAGCAGCACCGTGGCCAGCATCCAGCGGGGCCTGCCGCCCATCACCGCGATGTCGTTGGCGTTGACGTGGACGGCATACCAGCCGATGCGCTCCGTGACGAATGTGATCGGATCCGCCGTAGCAATCAGCAGTTGCTCGCCGGTGCGCAGCACGGCCGCGTCGACTCCCGGCCTGCTGCCGACCATGACGCTAGGATCGGCTACGGGGATGCGACGGATCAGGCGCGCGAGCAGGTCCGGAGGTACCTTGCCAGCGGGGAGCGGCATGGGTGAATCCACCGGCGGCCCGGAATGATCGCCGTGCGGGCCACCACAAGCGCAGTATAGTAGGACGGCGGCAGGAGGGTGGCGGTAATGGAGGAAATGCGAGCGGTCAGCGTCACCCCGGGGGTAAGCGGCAGCGCCCGGCTGACCGTCCACCCGCGCCCTGTCCCGGCGGCTGGAGAGGCGCTGGTGCGGGTGCTGGCCACCGGTGTCTGTGGTACCGACCGCGAGATCCTCGCTGGGCATACCGGCACGGCGCCCACCGGTGCGGAGCGTTTGATCATCGGGCATGAGTGCTTGGGCGAGGTGGTGACGGGCGATGCGGAGGGAACGTTCCCGCCCGGGACGCTGGTAGCGCCGATGGTGCGGCGGCCGGATGGCTGCCCGGCGTGCCGCGCCGGACGCTGGGACCTGTGCCAGTGGGGAAACTACACCGAACGCGGCATCCGCGGTGCACATGGCTTTATGGCGGAGTGGTACACCGAATCGCCTGATTACCTGGTGCCGCTGCCCCCGGAGCTTCGCGCCGCCGGGATGCTAGTGGAACCCGCTGCAGTCGTCGCCAAAGCGTTGTCGGAGGTGACCCAGGTACGCTCCCGCATCCCCTGGCCTGCGACTCGGGCACTGGTGCTCGGCGGCGGCTCCATCGGCCTGCTGGCGACGCTGCTTCTGCGCCACCAGGGGCTGGAGGTGCACACCCTGGACTTGGCGGCGGCAGACTCGCTGAAGGCGCGCCTGGTTGAGGCGTCCGGCGCGCGGTATGTCGCGGGTCGGGGCGTGCCGGTGAACGAGGTCGCGGAGCAGGCCGGCAACCTCGACATCGTTGTGGAAGCCACCGGCGCCCCTGGCATGGCGTTCGCGGCGATGGAAGCCACCGGCATCGGTGGTGTCGCGGTGCTACTGGGCGTCCCCGGGGCCGCCGCGCCGCGAGAAGTGGATGCCGCCTGGCTGACCCGGCGGCTGGTGGAGCACAACGCCGCCGTGGTCGGGAGCATCAACGCGGCACGCCTGCATTTTGACGCTGCCCTGACGGGGCTGCTCGCTGTTCAGCGACGCTGGCCGGGGGTGCTGGAGCGGATGATCACCGGCCGGTATCCGCTGGCACAGTTCGAGGATGCCATCCGTGGCGGTTCGGACACCGTCAAATCTGTCGTTGAGCCGTGACATGAGCCGTTCATGAGGAGAGCGAAGGCACGTGCGCATCTATGACATCTCACGGCGGCTGACGCCCGACATGGCGACGTATCCCGGGGAGCCAGGCCCGGCTATCACACCGCTGAAAGCAATGTCTGCCGGGGACTCCGCCAATGTCAGCCAGCTGGCGCTGGGTGTGCACACCGGCACCCACGTTGATGCGCCAGTGCATTTCATCCCGGGTGGCGCCGGGATCGACGCGGTGCCGCTGGATGCGCTGTGCGGTCCGGCACGGGTCGTCGCAATCGCGCACCCGCGTGCCGTCACGGTAGCTGAGCTGGCCGAACTGAATCTCAGCGGCGTGGAGCGTGTGCTGTTTCAGACCCGGAACAGCGCGTTGCGGGACACCCGAGTCTTTCGTGAGGACTTCGTGTACATTGACCCGGATGCGGCAGGCTGGCTGGTGGCGTGTGGTGTACGGCTCGCCGGTATCGACTATCTGTCGGTAGAGGCGTTTGGCGCGCCCCATCCCCGTACGCACCGTGCCCTGCTGACCGCCGGAGTTGTGGTAGTCGAGGGACTGGACCTGCACGGCATCCGGCCGGGCGAGTATGAGCTCTACTGCCTGCCGCTAGCACTGACCGGAGCCGATGGCGCGCCGGCACGGGCTGTGCTCGTTGAGCGATGAACGGAGGGTGAGAGCAATGGTCGCAGTTGAGTATGAGCAGATCATCACCGAGACGGCGGGACGTGTGGGGGTGATCCGCCTGAACCGCCCGGCCAAGCTCAATGCCTGGACGGCGCAGATGGGCGAGGAGATCACCCGCGCCGTCACCACTTGGAACGCAGATGACGGCATCGGCGCAATCCTGATTGCCGCTGAGGGCCGCGCATTCTGCGCTGGTGCCGACATCGGCGGGTTTGCCCAGCGCGCAGAGCGCAACAGCGCTGGTCGTGGCGAGTCGCTGGGGCGCAATGGCTACGCGTTCACCCGGCTGTTGCAGCGATCAAAGCCCATTGTCGTGGCGATTCAGGGTTACGCCGCCGGGGTGGGGCTGACGATGACGCTGCCCTGCGACGTGCGTATTGCCGCAGATGATGCCCGGCTCAGCATTCGCTTCATCAAGATGGGGCTCATTCCCGAGCTGGGCTCGACGCGTCTGCTGGCGCAGCTGGTGGGCCAGGGCAACGCCATGGAGATGTGCCTTACCGGCCGTTTTGTGGAGGCAGACGAAGCGCTGCGCATGGGACTCGTCTCGGCTGTCGTCTCCCGTGACACGCTGTTCGAGACCGCGCTGTCCAAGGCGCGCGAGATTGCGGAGAATCCGACGGCAGCGGTGATGATGACCAAGGAGTTGTTGACCCGCAACCCGGCTGAGCCCGACCTTGACACGGTGATGGAGCGGGAGCAGCTGCGCGACGAATCTGCCCGCCGCCTGCCTGACCACGCCGAGGCTATCGCCGCCTTTCGCGAGAAGCGCCAGCCGGAGTTCAATCGCCGCGGGTAGCCCGCGAGGAGAACGCCATGCCGTATCTGTGGGGTGAGATGACTTGGCCGGCGATTGACCAGGCGGCCCGCGATGGACGCGTGGCGATTGTGCCCACCGCCTGTGTGGAGGATCATGCCCGCCATCTGCCGGTAGACACCGACATCCGGCTATGCACGGAGATCGCTACCCGGGCAGCGGCCCGGATGCCGGATAACGTGGTCGTGCTCCCAACGATCAACCACGGTTATGACCCGCACCACATGGACTTTCCCGGACCTACCAGCGTTGATGGCCCGACGTTCCTTGACTATTTGATCGATGTCTGCTGCTCCGTCGCCTTCCACGGCTTCGCGCGGATCTTAATTGTCAACGGGCATGGCAGCAACGGACCGTGGATCGAGGCTGCGGCGCGCAAGACGATCATCGAAACCGGCGGCCGGGCCGTGTGTGCGGCGCTGTCCTACTGGTCGCTGCCGGAGGTGCAGGCGGCCGCGGACCGGGTGATGACCTCCGGTGAGCGGATCCCCGGGCACGCCGGCGAGTTTGAGACCTCGCTGTACCTGGCGCTGCGCCCGGACCTCGTGGATATGTCCCAGGCGGAGGATGACACGCCGCCGCCCGGTACGGGCTACAGCGTCGCCGGCACGGCGGTGATGCCGTACTGGAGCACCTTCAGCCGCAACGGCGTCAGCGGGTACGCGCGGGCCGGCACAGCGGAAAAGGGTGCAGCACTGCTGGAGGCGGCGGTGAGCGGGATCGTGAACCTGGTGCAGGAGTTCCGCACCCGGCCATTGCCGGATCGGCAGGATCACCATGATGCCCGCATCATTCCATCCGGGCGGCATCGTGGCCGGCCGCGTGGCAGCGTTGCCGAGATTCACTGAGCGCGTTCGTTGCTTCGGCCGGTTCCTGGCTGCTGGCCCGCGTCGCAGGAGTGCTATGGCCGGCGGAACCGGCTGGCGGTGACGGATCGGCACCGGAGCGTATAGCTGCTGTTCATCGTACGATACCGGCACACAGCCTCCGCCGGCCGCAGGCGAGGCGTTGGCATTGTGTAACCGAGGATTCGCTATGCCCGTTGATGCCCTGCCCGCCGAGCTTGACACGTTGCGTGAGCGCCTGCGTGCCTTCTTGAATGACGAGGTGCTTCCCGCAGAGCAGCGCGCAGGTCTGTCAGAGGAGGCCGGGGCGACCGCCGATTTACGCCGCTGGGTGCGCAGCCGCTCGGAGCAGCTGGGATTCTTCCGGCTGACGCAGCCACCAGAACTGGGCGGGGCAGGGCTGGGAATCCTCGGCCAGGTAGCTTTGCGCGAGACGATTGCCGCCTCCGGCGCCGCACTCGGGCGGCTGGTGCTCGGCGGCGGTGGCGGTATGCTGCGCCACGGCACCGCCGATCAGCGCGAGCGCTTTCTGATGCCCGTGCTGCGCGGCGAGCTGGCGGCTGCCTTTGCCTTCACCGATGCTCGTGAAGGGCCGCGCACCACGGCTGTCCGCCGGGGCGCTGAGTTTCTGGTGACCGGCGCCAAGTCGTTTGTCACGGGCGGCCCGCACGCTGATCTGTTGTTGACGGTTGCCAACGTCACCGAGAATGACGGCGGAGCGACCGGCTCGGCGGTGTTCATTATTCGGCGCGACGCTCCCGGTGTGACGCTCAGCCGGCAAATGCGTACGCTCGACGGCGGCGTGCACGGCGCGTTTTCGCTCAACGACGTGGCGGTGCCCGAGGGTGACATCCTGGGCGAGATCGGCAAAGGGCTGCCGCGGGCGTTGGAGAATATCACCGGCATGCGGCTGGGCGTGGCGGCGCAGGCCTGCGGTACCGCCCGGTGGGCGCTGGACTATACCCTCGCTCAGGTGGACCAGCCCCACCGTACCGGCGTACCGCTGGCGGAGCGCGAGCAGGTGCAGGCTATGGTTGGTGATAGCGTCATCGACGTTTACGTCGCGCGGGCTGTGCTGTACGCCGCCGCGCGGGATGCGAATGCCGGCCTCCATGTGGAAACCGAGGCGGCAATCGCCAAGTCGGTCGCCACCGAGGCCGTCACCCGTGTGGTGGACCGGGCGATGCAGCTGACCGGTGGCGCCTCCGTGGTCGAAGATCATCCCCTGGCCCGGCTGTACCGGGAGATCCGCTCGATGCGAATCGCCGAAGGCACCACGGAGATTCTGCGGTTAACCATTGCGAAAGGGACGCTGGCCCGCCACCGCGGCTGATCTGCTCACTCCCCTGACAGCCGCTCCCATGTGGATGCCACGCGCAGCACCGTTGCCTCATCCCAGTATCGCCCCACCACCTGCAGGCCGGTTGGCAGCCCGCCTTCGTCAAACCCGCAGGGGACACTGATCGCCGGGTGGCCGGTGAGGTTAAAGGGGCGGCGCGGACTGGGAAAGGCGCGCATCTGGGCGGAGGCGTTCGGCCCGATCAACGGTGCGGTGCGGGCGGCGGCCGGTAGCACTACCACGTCGACGTGCCCGAACCAGGCATCGATCTGCATCGTGAGGAGCCGTCGTGCCCGCTGGGCGTTGATGTACGTGGTGGCTGGCAACGACGCGGCGCTCTCTAGCCGGTCACGCACGTCGGGGCCGAACCCCTCAGGCGCTGTTTGGAGCCGCCGCAGGTGGTATGCTGCCGCCTCGGCGCCGCTGACGGTGAACGATAGCGCCTCCGCATCGTCGAGCAGCGGCGCCGAGACCTCGGATACCTCGGCGCCGGCGGCGGCCAGCACCCGGACCGCGGCCGCTACGCCGCCCTTCACCGCCGGTGTCGCCTGATCGTGGTGGGGGCCGCGCACCATGCCCAACCGCAGGCCCGTGACCCCGGCTTCCAGCGCGGCGCTGAAGTTGGGCACACGTACAGTGCTGCTGCTGGGGTCGGCGGGGTCGTGGCCGGCAACCGCCTGAAGCAGCAGTGCCGTGTCCGCCACGGTGCGCGCCAGCGGGCCGGCATGGTCCAGCGACCAGGACAGCGGCACGATGCCGGTCCGCGGGACGCGCCCGAAGGTCGGCTTGAGGCCAACGATGCCACACAGCGCCGCCGGTCCGCGGATGGATCCACCGGTATCGGTGCCGAGCGCGCCGTAGCACATGCCATCTGCCACCGCCACGGCCGAGCCGCCGGAGGAGCCGCCGGGAATGCGTGACGGCTCATGCGGATTGCGTGCCGGTCCGTAGTGAGGGTTGATGGTGGTGGTACCGTAGGCGAACTCGTGCGTGTTGTGCTTGCCAGTGAGCACCATGCCGGCTGCCCGCAGCCGGGCCACCGCCGTCGCGTCGGCAGCCGGTACTCGCTCGGCGAAGAACGATGACCCGGCGGTGGTCCGCACGCCCGCGGTGTCGTACAGGTCTTTGACGCCGAGCGGGATGCCATGAAGCGGTCCGCGGTCCACGCCGGCGCGCAACTCAGCGTCGGCGCGGCGGGCGTCATCAACGGCCGCGCCGGCGGTGACGGTGATATACGCGTTGAGGTGAGGGTTCCGTTCAGCGATGCGGGCCAGCGCCGCTTCGGTCAGTTCGAGGGACGAAATCTCACGCCGGCGCAGCGCTGCCGCCGCTTCACCGATGGTCATCAGACGCCGCCCCACGCTTGCCATTCGGGCTCCTCTGCCCTGTCGATCGTGACGATACGTCAGTATAGCGCTGTCGGAATGACGGGCGTGGAGTCTCCCCATCGGTGGGACGGTCGCGCATACTGGAGCCATGCGCGCCATGCTGTTTGATGGACCGTCACGACCACTGCGGGCGGCGGACATCCCGATCCCCGAGCCAGGGCCAGGCCAAGTGCTTCTGCGGGTGCTGGCCTGCGGGGTCTGCCGAACCGATCTGCATGTGCTCGACGGTGACCTGCCGGAGCCAAAGCTTCCGCTGGTGCTCGGTCACGAGATCGTCGGCCAGGTGGTCGCGACCGGCGCTGGGGTGACCTCGCTGTCTGCCGGTACCCGTGCCGGTGTGCCGTGGCTGGGCTGGACTTGTGGCGGCTGTTCCTATTGCGCTGCCGGTAAGGAGAACCTGTGTGACGCCGCCCGGTTCACCGGCTATCACTTCGACGGCGGCTACGCAGAGTACGCGGTCGCCGATGCACGGTACTGTTTCCCCATCCCGGACGGTCCCGGCGACGTGGAGGCTGCGCCTCTGCTGTGCGCCGGCCTGATCGGCTATCGCGCGCTGGTGATGGCGGGCGAAGGGGAGCGGCTGGGGATTTACGGCTTCGGTGCGGCGGCGCACATCGTGGCGCAGGTGGCCCGGTTCCAGGGCCGGCAGGTGTTCGCCTTCACCCGGCCAGGTGACGGTCGTGCCCAGCAGTTCGCGCGGGATCTCGGCGCGATCTGGGCGGGAGCATCGGATGCCGCACCGCCGGAGCTGTTGGATGCCGCCATCATCTTCGCCCCGGCCGGGCCGTTGGTGCCGGCGGCGCTGCGCGCCACGGTGAAGGGAGGGGTGGTTGTGTGCGCCGGCATTCACATGAGCGACATCCCGGCCTTTCCGTATCAGATTCTCTGGGGAGAGCGGACGGTGCGCTCTGTCGCCAATCTCACCCGGCGAGACGGTGAGGAGTTCCTAGCGCTGGCGCCACGCGTGCCGGTGCACACCGAGATGGAGCCGTTGCCGCTCGCCCGCGCTGGGGAGGCGCTCGACCGGCTGCGCGCTGGTGACGTGCGGGGGGCACTGGTGCTCGTGCCGTGATCCCCGTCACCGGACGCACGTAGGCGGCCTCGCGCGTGATTCGCAAGGCCGCCGTTACCGCGCTGAGCGCTGGCGCTAGCTAAACGACACCCATGTGATGGAACACAGGTCCACCTGGTACAGGTAGCCTTCGTTGCCATCGCTATCGACGACTTTGATGTCGTAGAGGCACTTGCCTCCCTCACCGTCAAACCGGTCGAACAGGATATCGACGGACTCACCGGTGAGCAGCACATCGCGGCCAAGGATATCCTCACCCCAGGCGCTCTCATCCGAGGCCGAGACGTAGACATGGAGGATCGTCCGCGGGCTTTCGTTATACAGCGTGAAGTCACGCCGGTCCGCCCGCGCGTCCTGCGCGCTGACGGCGACCATGGCGAAGGCCGCGAAGATACCAAGCAGGGGTAACAGTAGCCGGTGTCGCATGGTGGGTCTCTCCTCCTGTGTGCCGTGCAGTCGCTGGACTGCCGCGTACCACTGTATTACAGAGACCTTGCGGACGGCATCCATGTGAGCGGCCTCTTACCCGCAATTCGTCGCGCCTACTCCCCTAAACCGCGCGCGTGCGCTTCGGGGCTGACCAGCGGGTAGATGTCCAGCTGCGCTGGGATGAACCGTAACCATTGGGTGAGCAGCGCGTGTAACGCGTCGTTGTCCGCCACCTCGAAGACCACTACCGCACCCCGACCGGCGCGCAAGTACCAATCCACCACGGTCCCTTGCCGCTTCAGTTCCGCTGCCCAGCTCTGCCAGGCGCGGCGGTTCTCACGCACGTTATCCGGCGGCGCTGGTGCGGGCGTGCTGATCACCAACGTGAGCATGGCATCCCCCTATCGGGCCGGGCGGGCTCACGCATCGCTGAGCACCCAGCGCAGTTGCTCTTCCGAGATGTTGCCGCCACTGAGGATCAGCGCCAGGCGCCTACCTTCCAGCTGCGCACGCAGCTGCAGCGCCGCTGCCAAAGGGGCGGCGCCGGCGCCTTCTGCCAGGGTGTGCGCCCGGGTGAGGTAGTGACGGATGGCAGCGCGGATCTCAGCGTCACTGACGAGCACGAAGTCATCCAGCAGGTCGCGCATGGTGGCCTGCGGATACGAAAACGACGTGCGCGTTGCCAGCCCCTCGGCAAACGTGTGGATCGCGGGCGTCTCGACCGGCGTGCCGGCCTTCCAGGTGCGATACGCAGCGGGCGCGCCTTCGGACTGGACGCCGATCACGCGGATTGCCGGGTCCACGGCCTTGGCCACGGTCGCCGCTGCGGCCGCGCCGCTTCCACCACCCACCGGGACGATGATGGCATCGATCCCGGGCTGTTCCTCCAGGATCTCCAGTGTCAGCGTGCCCACCCCCGCCACAAGCAACGGCTCATTGCCGGAGTGGATGTAGCGATAGCCTCGCTCTGCCGCCAGGTCCTCGACAAAGCCTCGTGCCGCGTCGAAGTCCGGCCCGTGAAACAGCACTTCAGCGCCGAGGGCACGCATTGATGCCACCTTGAGCGGGTTCGCGCCCTCGGGCACACCGATGATTGCGGGGATATCGAACAGCCGTGCGGCGTATGCGACCGACTGCCCGTGGTTGCCGGTGGAGGCGGCGATCACCCCGCGCCGGCGCTCAGCCTCGGGCAAGCACGACATCAGGTACACGCCGCCACGCACCTTGAAGGCGCCAACGGGCTGGTGGTTCTCATGCTTGACGTACGTTTCCGTGCCGGTCAGCTCGTCCAGCGCCGGGTACCGGATCAACGGCGTGGGTGCCAGGTAGCGGCGCACGACCGCCCGGGCGCGCAGCACATCGCGCAGTGTTGGGCGCGGCAACTCCATAACTGCCCTCCAAACCGGTGTCAGCCGTACATCCCGTGTATCCTACCTTGCCGGGCACATCGCGTGGAAAGGAGAGAGCTGGGATGGGGAGGCTGGACCGCAAGGTAGCGGTGATTACCGGGGCGGCTTCGGGCATGGGCCGGGCAACGGCGCGGCGGTTTGCCGCCGAGGGGGCCAGGCTGCTGCTCGCGGATATCGATGCCGCGCGTGGGGAGGAGGTGACCGGCGTGATCACCGCGGCCGGTGGTACCGCCACCTTCATCAGGGCCGATGTTAGCCGAGCCGGTGACGTGCGGGCGATGGTGACAAGCGCAGTCGAACACTATGGCGCACTTGACGTGCTGTTCAACAACGCCGGCATCGAGGGCGAGTCGGGACGCCTTGCAGACAGCTCTGAAGAGAATTTCGACCGGGTCCTGGCGGTGAACCTGAAGGGGGTGTTCTTGGGGATGAAATACGCCATTCCAGAAATGCTGGACCGTGGCGGCGGCAGCATCATCAACAACGCCTCGGTTGCCGGGTTGGTGGGATGGTTGGGCGGCAACGCGTACAGCGCCGCCAAAGGTGGCGTCGTCACCCTCACCAAGACCGCAGCGCTGGACTACGCGCGCGGCAACATCCGCGTCAATTGTGTTTGCCCCGGCGTGATTCATACCGACCTGCTGGAGCGGGTCACCGGTGGCGTGGCTGTAGCGCGCGAACGGCTGGAGCGAATGCAGCCGGTTCCGCACCTCGGCAGCCCAGAGGACGTAGCAGCGCTGGTACTGTTCCTGGCATCGGACGAAGCGCGGTTCGTGACCGGCGCGGCGCTCACCGTCGACGGTGGGTACACGGCGCGGTAGGCTGGTGCGAGCGCTGGCCCCTCCCGGCGGGGCGCTGAATCCGCGGTGTACGGCGCAGCGTACCGTCTTCGGAGCCGGGAACCGCAGAAAGCGCCCGGCGATGGAGGATCGATGCACAGGGGGTTGGTTCTCGGCATGGCCGCGGCGCTGGCAGTAATGCTGTCTGCCTGTGGCGGCGGAGATGACACAAAGGAAACGGCACAGAGCACACCGGCGGCCACCACGGCTGCCGCGGCCAGTACGGCTCCTCCCGCGGCCACAGGCAGCAGCACGGCAGCGGCCGGTGCCACGGCTACCACCTCCCCGGCGGCCGCTGGTGGGGCGGCGCAGCCGATGGCGCTAGCCGTGAAGGCGGGCGAGCGGGGGGACCAGTACTTCTTCGAACCCAAAGACGTGACCGTCAAGGCAGGTCAGCAGGTAACGCTGACGCTGACCAATGCCGGTCCGGAACGCCGCCACACCTGGAAAATCAAGAACAAGTCCGGCAGCGGTGACTTGGCCGGTACCGGCCAGATCAGCGTCAATGCCACCGGCACGTTGGAGTTCAAGGTCAGCGAGCCGGGCACCTACGAGATCTACTGCTCGCTGCCCGGCCACGCCGACCGCGGCCAGCGCGGCACACTCACCGTAGCCTCATAGCGCGACGCCACCCGGCAGCGCCGCTCCAAGCCCCGATTGGAGGCGGATGTGGACCTGACTCTGGTTGCCCTGTGGATTCACGTGCCGGTGGTGACGCTGTGGATCGGGCTGGTGATGTTTGACGTGTTCGCCGCGGCCGCCCCCGGCTTGGAGACGGACCAACGCGCACGGATGATCACTTGGTCGCGGCCGCTGGTCGTGCTGTTCATTATCTTGATCCTGCTCACCGGTGTCCGCCAGACGGTGAATCACCCCATTGGCACAGTGCCTGAGGTGCGCGGCTGGAACACGCTCCAGCAGCTAAAGGACACGACGTACGGCCTGGCGCTGTTCTGGAAGCATGGCGCGGTGCTGGCGACCTTCGCCTTGACACTGGCAGTGCGGTTTGTGCTGGCGCCCCGGCTGCGCGCCGGTGTCAGCACCACGGGCAGTGCCGCAGTGGCTGCAGAGGCTTCCGGCTTGCGTCTGGTGTTGTGGCTATCCGTCCTCAACCTGGCCGCCTGCATCGCGGCGCTGCTTGCCACCACGCGCATGGTGTGGGAGTTGCACTGAGCCCAGCTTGCCCCAGCCCGTCCTTAGCCGGCACCATGCGGGAAAGGCCGCAGGGAGTGCCCGATGGCTGAAGACGGGCTGAGCCGGTTGACCGCTTTGATCGCCCGCGGCAGGTTGCGCGATGACGACCGGCCAGCACTGGAGGGGATCTTCGGTGAAGGCGGCCGCTATCACGCCCGGTCGCGTGTGCTGGCCGAACTGCGTGTGGCAGCGCTCTCGCATGAAGCCGGTGTCCCCTTTGCCGGCTACCTGCCGCCCGACAGCCCTCCATCTGGCGCGTACGACGGGATGTCGTTGGTGTGGTTTCCGGCGCGGGGCGAAGGCGCGTCCTTGCTGACATTTGTGGTGGGCACGCGCGGGCTGGGGCCGGATGCCGATATTCTGGGCCGGCCCGGCCATGCCCGTTACCTTCAGGCGTTGCAGCGGTACCTGCGGGCGCAAGGGGTCCGCTCGCCGATCTGGGTCAAGCGCGACCCGACCAACCAGAGCGAGCCGGTCCCGGAGGCGATGCGCCAGGCGTGGGCGCAAATCGATGGGCTGGCCCCGGACCGGTATGACGCTGCCATCCGGCGCTACGGTATTGACAGCCGGGTGATCTATGCCGCTGCCGAGGTGCGGGAAGGCGACCCGCACGCCCGCGCGATCGTCGCCGGCTTCCTGACCTTGTTTGGGGAAGAACGGCGCTGGCAGCCCAGTGGCGCTGCCCGCAGCGAGGTGCCCGCGTTGCTCACTGCCCTTCGAACGGCGATGTTTCCCAAGCTTGACGCGGCCGAGGTCGCTCGCCTGGTGCGTACGCGGAGGTTTGTGATCCTGCAGGGTCCGCCGGGAACGGGTAAGACGCGGATGGCGCTGGAGGTGCTGCGTACGGCATTCGCTGGCCTGGGCGAGACCGTGCAGTTTCATCCCGCGGTGTCGTACGAGACGTTCATCGGTGGCATTGCGCCCGAGGTCGAGGCACGCGAACTGCGCTTCGGGGTCGCTCCGGGCTGGTTGGTACGGGCTGCACGGGCAGCACAGGTTCGTGACTTCCTGCTGCACATCGATGAGATTAACCGTGCAGATCTCGGCCGGGTGCTGGGCGAAGCGATCTACCTGTTTGAGGCGCGTGAGATCGCGCGCGGAGAGCCACGGGCGGTGACGTTGCCGCAACCGCTCGATGACGGCTCGCAGACACTTGCGCTGCCGCCCGGGCTGTTCGTGCTCGGGACAATGAACAGCGCCGACCGTTCCATTGCCATCCTGGATCTGGCCGTGCGGCGGCGGTTCGCCTTCGTCGATGTGTGGCCGGATCTTGATGTGGTTGAGGCGACGGGGCAGCGAACGGCGGTGGAGGCGTTCTCACGCCTGGTTGATCTGTTCGTGCAGTATGCGACTGAGGATGCGCTGCCGCTGCTGCCCGGTCACGCCTACTTCCTGGCCGGCTCCGAGAGCGAGCTGCGCGACCGGCTGCGCTACGAACTGCTGCCGCTGCTGCGCGAGTACCTGGTAGAGGGCCGGTTGGGCGCGCTGGAGAGCGAGCTGCGTGCGTATAGCGACTGGCTGGAAGGGATGCTGGCAAGCGATGGCTAGGACCCGCGCCACCACCCCCGGCCGGTCACGCACGCGCGCGGTGTTGAAGGTGCTGGCTGACTCCGGGGGCGTTGCCGCGCTGCGGCCGGAGGAGTTCGGCATCGCTGCCCGCGACCTGAGCTGGGGGCCATATGCGGACAATCTGCTACGGGCCAACCGGCCCCAGTTTCAGGCGCTCGACCTGTCCGCCGAGTTGGTGACACGCCCCGGCGAAATCAGTGCGACCGTGCGGGCCGGCGGGATCGCCGGCGCCGTGCCACTGCGTGCACCCCACACCGGCCGCGTGGCCGGCGGCATCGTTGTGCGGCCACGCTACGGCTGGGACGACATCGGCGCGTTGCTCAGCGCGATCGGCTGGGCAGCCGCGCCGCAGCTGCTGGCATTTCCGCTCGTGCCGGGCAGCGCGCGCGAGGTTCCGCCTTGGGTGCTGGCCGGCCCGGTGCTCCGCCGGTTTGTGGCGTTGTTGCAGGAGGTGTCCCGCGGCTTTCGCATGGCTGAGGAGACGCGCCCGCGCCCGCGCGGTACGGTGTTGTGGGCCCGTTATGCGCGGGAGCAGTTGCCGCGCGGCCGCCCGCATGCCGTCCCTTGCCGCTTTCCAGACCTGGGCGCCGATGCCAATCTACGTGCCTACCTGCGCTGGGGATTGGAGCAGCTGCGCCGCTCGCTGCTGCCATGGGTGGGCGCCGATCGTATCGCTCGCTCGCTCGTCGATGAGGTCGATGCGCTGCTTAGCGGGCTGACTGACGTTGTGGCGCGGCTGCCCAGCCATGCAGCGCTGAACGAGCTGCTCCGTGATCGTGCCCTCAGCAGCGCGGCGCTGGCGGGAGGGGTTGAGGCGCTGGGCTGGCTGGTAGACGAGCGGGGCCTTGCCGGGCGTAACGACAGCGATGGGCTCGCCTGGCGGCTGACGATGCATGAGCTGTTCGAGCGCTGGGTCGAGCACCTTACCGGCGTGTGGGCGGCTGGGTTTGGCGGCACACTGACCGCAGACCGGCGCGATGCCACCACTATCCCGATTCGGTGGCAGCGGCCATGGACCGGCAGCCTTTCAAGCCTGCGTCCGGATGTGGTAGTTCAGACGCGTGATGCCGTCTTCATCTTCGATGCCAAGTACAAGCCGCATATGGAGGCGCTGGACGGTGAACATGGCGCGACTGACGAGGCGATGCGCGCAGAGCACCGGCATGATGTCCATCAGGTGCTGGCCTATGCCGCCGCGTTCGACGCACCGCGCGTCACCGCGGCGCTGGTCTACCCGATGCGGGCGGAGCGCTGGCAGGCGCTGGCGCCGTCCGGCCGCACCGTGGACCTGGCGGACGTGGTCACCGGCGGCCGGTCCATGCGGCTGGCGCGGGTGGCGGTGCCGCTGCGCTTCCCCTCCGGCGGTGCTGCGCGCGATATCGCGGTCACGTTTGGCCGGCTACGCGAGGATGCCGAGTCACTCTAGCCGTTACGGGTCTTCCTGACGGTGCCCGGCCAGGTGCTCGCGGTCGATGGAGAGGGTGAGTGTGTCACCGTCACAGCCGGCAACGAGGGCGGCAGCCAGCCAGTAGTCGGGCTGGAAGGGCGCATTGAGCTTGAACCGGCCCGGCTCGGACTCCTTGATCGCTCCCAGTTCCACGCCATCGGCAGTGACCACGCGCATGCCGGGGATGATGTCCGCCACCATGGGGGGTTGTTCAGCGGTCATGGTTTGCTCCATTGCTAACAGTGAGAGGTATCCGCAAAACGCGCCTTTACATCCGGAAGACGCCAAACCGCGTCTCGGCAATGGGTGCGTGGGTGGCGGCGGCCAGTCCCAGGCCGAGAACCATGCGGGTATCCGTTGGGTCAATGATACCGTCATCCCACAGGCGGGCGGTTGCGAAGTACGGGTTTCCCTCGCGTTCATACGCAGCAAGCGTCGGCGCCATAAACGCGGCCTGCTCCTGGGGCGGCATGGACTGACCTTGTGCGCGCAGATTGTCCAACCGGACGGTGAGCAGCACGCTTGCCGCCTGCTGGCCGCCCATCACCGAGATACGGGTGTTGGGCCATGTCCACAGCTGACGCGGGCCGTAGGCGCGACCGCACATCGCGTAGTTGCCGGCGCCAAAGCTACCGCCGATGATTACGGTGAACTTCGGCACCTGGGCATTGGCCACGGCCATCACCATCTTGGCGCCATCCTTGGCGATGCCGGCATTCTCGTACTGCCGGCCCACCATGAAGCCGGTGATGTTTTGCAGGAATATCAACGGCACCTTGCGCCGTGCACACAGCTCGATGAAATGCGTTCCCTTCAGCGCGCTTTCGGAGAACAGAATGCCATTATTGGCGATGATGCCCGCCGGGTGGCCCATGATCCGGGCGAAACCGCACACCAGCGTGCTG
Organism: Chloroflexota bacterium; assembly: GCA_963170165.1. GTDB lineage: Bacteria > Chloroflexota > Dehalococcoidia > CAUJGQ01 > CAUJGQ01 > CAUJGQ01. The sequence goes on from CAUJGQ010000018.1 coordinate 39,280, forward strand.
CCATACAGCGGCTTAAACTCGTGCAGCCGCGAGCCATCCACCACCCGGGCGATCACTTCGCGCACGTCGTAGCTGCGGCGGGCGTCCGCCGGAATCACGCCGTACAACTCGGCGGGGTCATAGGCAGGTGGCTCCGGTGAGGCTATCACCCAGGGGGGACGGCGCCGGCGGTGCAAGTTAGCGACGATACCACGGGCGATGGCGAGCGCGTGATCATCGTTTTCCGCCAGGTGGTCGACGACGCCGGAGACGGTGGCGTGTACCTCACCGCCGCCCAGATCCTCAGCCGTCACCTCCTCGCCGGTGGCTGCTTTCACCAGCGGCGGCCCGCCCAAGAAGATCGTGCCGGTGCCACGCACGATTACTGTCTCGTCGCTCATCGCGGGAACATAGGCGCCGCCTGCGGTACACGACCCCATCACTACCGCTACCTGCGGGATACCCAGCGCCGACATCTGGGCCTGGTTGTAGAAGATGCGGCCGAAGTGCTCGCGGTCCGGGAACACGTCGGACTGCAACGGCAAGAAGGCGCCACCGGAGTCGACCAGGTAGATGCACGGCAGGCGGTTCTGCTCGGCGATCTCCTGGGCGCGCAGGTGCTTCTTAACCGTTATGGGGTAGTAGGTGCCGCCCTTGACGGTGGCGTCGTTGGCGACGATGACGCATTCCTGCCCGCTGATCCGGCCGATGCCGGTGACGATACCGGCGGCGGGGGCGTCACCGTCGTACATCTCCCATGCTGCTAGGGCGGAAAACTCCAGGAAGGGCGTGCCGGGGTCAATGAGCCGATCAATGCGCTCACGGGCGGGCAGCTTGCCCCGCGCCCGGTGACGGCGCATCGGCTCCGCACCGCCACCCGCCCGGACCAGTGCCAGCCGCTCCTGCAACTCCTCTACCAGCCCGCGCATCGCTGCCGCGTTCTCGGAGAATTCCGGGGCGTTGGTATCAAGTTGCGAGCGGATACGCGGGATATCGCGCGGATCGGGCAGCATTTCCATGGGGGCGCCTCGCCAACGGTATCCGGTGAAACACCCGCACCGGCGTTGCCCATGGTACCGCAGGGTAGGTAACTGATGACGGTTACTGTGAGGCCCCGCAGCGGCCGCAGAATCGGGCAGCGGGGGAGATTGCAGCGCCGCAGCGAGCGCAGTGCCGTACGGCGGGCGGCAGTGGTGGAGGTTGAGGCGCGACGGTAGCCATCAATGGCGCCGAGCAGCGCAGGCATGTTTGCTGATAGCCGATGTTGGTCGCTCCGCAGCGCGGGCAGCGGTGGCGGGGTGGCGGCGGCAGTTGATCGGGGATCACCGGTACCGGCGTGGTGATCGGGGCGCTGCGCAACACGGTCTGGGCCGAGGCCAGTGCATGTACCCAGATGGCATCGCCAAGCGACGTCCGGACCCGATGCGGCTCGCGGCTGCCGATCTCGCTGACGGGCAGGTAGCCAATAGTGACGTCCAGCCAGCCGAAGGTCACCGGCTGCAGCCCTCCGGGCGAACCGCGCCGTGGCCGGTAGGGGTCGAGTCTGGATACCGGCACAGGCAGGGTGATGGCTTCCTCAAACGTCTCACCGGCCCGCACCAGGGTGGTCACCGGGATGATCGCCTCCTCAACCGAAACATCTTCTGGAATGGGTGGGATCCATTTGTAGAGATGGACACCGGATTGGGCCAGCTCGACGTACACCAATTCTGGGTCTACCAGGTACGTGCTGTCAGGATGCCTGGCCCGATACAGCTGGTTGAAGAGGTAGATCGAAGACGGCAGACGGTTGGTCACCCGGTACGCGACGGTCAGCGTGCCGGCGGACTGTGCGGCGATCCAGCAGCTCAGGTCTACCGGTACAACGGGGGCAGCCATCGAAAGCACCTGCTTGTATCAGTACTGCGGCCGCGGCGGCAGGCCCTGTTCGGCGCGGATGTTGTTCTCGGTAATAGCATTGCCGGCGAACGGACCGAGACCCACGGTAGCGGCATCCTCGCCCGGGATCATGTTCGGCGCTGCCGGTGTGCCCGGGTTGCCGGGGTCCTGCATCCGGCCAGGTGTGCGGGTGCCGGTCTGGCCATGCAGGACATGAATCAGTTCGTGCCCGAGTCCAACCGCCGGTGGCCGGTTGTGCCAGGGCTGGCTTCCGTCGTAGATCTGGTTGCGGGTGTTGTCGTAGCCAACGGTCACGGCAGTCCCGGGGCCGTTCGTGCCATCCGGCCGCGGCCGGCCATCGGCTGGGCGATGGTACGAAGCGGAATTGCCCTCTCCCGGATTGACCTGGCGGATGAAGGTCTGCTGGCCGCTGGCCTGCAGCTGGTTGAGCAGGTTCTGACCGGTACGCCCGTTTGCCAGCGTATTGAGATCGTTCCGGACCTGGTTGACGAAGGCGGGATCGCCCTGGACCTGCATGCCGGGACGTGGCGTATCAACGTTATCCCACTGGCCCGGCTGCCCGCGCGAATTCCCCGGCGGCGTCTGGTTGGCCACGACGGTTGCGCTGGTGATGTTGCCGTTCGCGTCCGTGGTCAGTGCCACGCCAGATACCGAGCGGATCAATGCATCCTGCACCTCGACCACGCGCCCGGCTGGGTCCGTCGCCTCGCTCACCCGAACCGTCGCCGAGCCGCTCTGCAATCCCTCCATGTTGTCCGTGGGACGGATCGTGGTTGTGCCATCTGGGCCGCGGACGGTGCGCACCAGCCCGGCCTGCTCCAAGATGTTGATCGCGGCATTGCCGCTGTAGATCGCGGCGGTCGTGCCGGCGATGGCAGGCACCTGCACTTCCTTAATGACCGCAGCGCCGTTCGGGTCAATGACCGTAATGGGTGCGCCGGACACCGGATCAACGATCGTCGTCGTGCTGTAACCGCCGTTGACTGGCAGGTTTGCGGGCGGCTGTAGGTAGGGATTGCCGTTGGGGTCGCGGATGACGTTGCCGGAAGCGTCCGTGATCGGGGGCACACCCGCGCTCACCAACTCTTCAATTGCGCCTGAGCCGCTCACCACTATCGTTTCAGTCGTGGTGGGCACGTCATGCGGCTCTGGGCCAACCTGCCCAACCTCGCCACTGGTGCGCCCGTCCGGGCCCGGCGCCCCGGTGGCTGCGGTGGCCGCGCCGATTGCACCCGCCAGTTGCCCGGCGATCACCGCGGCGCCGACGGCAATCGCGCCGCCGGCCACCGCGATCGCCGTGGTGTAACCGGCCGTCTGCTCGCAGTCAGCAGGGCTGGAGCAGTTGTCGGCGCGGACCGGCGCCACACCGGCAGCGACCACGCTCACGGATATCGCCAGCGCGGCTGTCACGGCTAGGATTGCTCGACTAGCGCTCATGGCCCCACCGCTGCAAGCCGTATCCCAACACCAATCCCCACAGACCGTGGCCGGCGATTGATGTCACCAGGAAGCCGGGGTTATCCAGCCGAAGCCGCAGGAACGACGGGTACGTTGCCATCATCAGCCCTTCTAGGGTGAGTCCCCAGACCAGCCCTGTCCACACGCCGCCACGCGGCCGGACCAGCGCGTACATCATGCCGAAGCTGATGCCATTCCAGAAGTGGTAGCTCCAGCCGGCCGCCTGGGCGATGCCATCGCGCTCCGGGCGGTTGGTGATCAGTGAGCCGAAGACGCGGATGGCGCGGAACGGGTCGAACTCCAATTGCAGCGCCAGCAGCAACAGCGGACGCACCAGGTCATAGACGGCCGTGGCGATCAGCCCCCACAGCGCTCCTTGCATCAGCCTACCGGCGATCAGGTGCAGCCCGGCATAGTTGCGCCGTCCCAGCAGCACCGCACCCATCAGCACACCGGCCGAGGGCATCACCACGAACGGCGCCAAATACCGTAGCGGTACCGGCCCGAAGGTGTGCGCCATGATCGCCGCGCCTGAGGTCGATGCCAGCAACACACCGAATGCAACCTCGATGCCGTGCGGGCCGCCGGGTGCTCGGTGACGGGAACCAGCACCGCGGGACATAGAGACTCCTCGTTGCTCACGGGCTTGTCGTGGGGGGGCGGCGGCCGAGCAGCGCCCGTGCACCGCCGGCCAGGGTGCCGCTACGTGGCGCCAGCGCCAGGTAGCCGGTCAGCAGCGCCAGCAGCACCACGAATTGCTCCTTCATCGCCGAATCGGACACGCGATCCTCGTTGGTGATCACCAACGCCACCAGCGCCGGCAAGACTGTCGCTGCCATCAGCCGGAGAAGACCTGGCACTCGGTCGCGCGCGTCAAAAAAGCGCAGCAACCGGCGTTGCAGTGCGGGTCCCCAACGCGTCACCGCGAAGGTGAACAGACCAACGACCGCCGGGAACACCGTTTGGGGCAAGATGCCACTCTGGCCCGAGGTCTTGTAGTGGGCGCCCGCCCAGGGGATCGTAAACAACAGCGTGGCCACGGCCGGCGCCACCAGGAAGCGCGCGTTAGCTGGCGTTCGGTCCGTGAGTCGCTGTGCGCCCCGTGTGATCGGCGCGCGCAGCAAAAACAAGACGCCGATGGTGACGATTGGCCCAGCCATCGTCATCGCGCCAACGCGGGCAGAGCATAGGTACATGTCGCGGGTGCCCGGTTGCTTTGACGTGCAGTTGCCGACATCAACAATGTCATGAATGACGCGCGATGGCAGGCTCAGCGGTAGCCAGCCGAGCAGCGCAGCCGCCCCGCACAGTATCGCTACTGCCACGAGTGGCAAGATGCCGGTGCTGTCGGTGGCAATGGCCTGCATGAGCGGCCGGGGAGTTCCGGGCGGTCGCTGCCCGGCCGGTCCGATGGGTGCGGCAACCGGCGCCGAAGGTGGTGGGGCGCCGTCCGGCGTCGGGGCGCCACAGGCGTTGCAGAAGTGCTGTCCGGGATGGAGCGCGACCCCGCAACTGCCGCATGTCCTCGTGACTGAAATCGCCGCTCCGCAGTGTCTGCAGAAGTGCTCACCCTCAGCCGCCGGTGCATGGCACGCGCTGCAGACGATCATGCTCCGTCCTTGTGCCGGCTGGGAGGGGAGTGAGTGAGGCGCCGGGTTGATGGCGTGATGATAGCCGGTCGCACCAACGGTGCCAAGGCGTCACGCGTCATATTCCCAGCCGGTCACCGCAACCCCAGTAGCTCGCGGGCGATAATCGTCTTGCGGATCTCGGTGGTACCCGCTCCGATTTCCAGCAACTTGGCGTCGCGCACGATCCGGCCAATGGGCGAATCGTTCAGGTAGCCGTAGCCACCGTGGATCTGCATCGCGTCCAGCGCCACACGGGTAGAGACCTCGGCGGCGTACATGATGGCGGCGGCGGCCTCCTTTCCGAAGCGGCGGCCGTCACGAGCGGCGGCAGCGGCCGCGGCGGCGGTGCGGTACACCAACCAGCGCGCCGACTCTACCTGGACGTACATGCCGGCTAGTTTCCCCTGGATGAGCTGGAAGTTGCCGATGGGCTGGCCAAACTGCTGCCGTTCTCGGGCATAGCTGATGGACAGCTCCAGCGCCCGACCGGCCAACCCCAGCGACTCGCCAGCCAGGAATGCGCGTTCGCTGTCCAGGCCGGACATCATCACGGCTACGCCCTTGTTCACCTCGCCTAACACGTTGGCGGCCGGGACGCGCACATCCTCGAGGACAAGTTCACCGGTTGGCGAGCCACGATGGCCCCACTTATCGAGCTTGCGCGAAACCGTGAAGCCGGCCATACCCTTCTCGATGATGAAGGCCGTAATGCCATGCTGGCGCTGCTCCGGTGTGGTCTTGGCGTACAGCACGAGCGTGTCGGCAATTGGACCATTGGTGATGAACATCTTCGTGCCGTTGAGCACAAAGTCGTCGCCGTCGCGCACAGCCGTCATGCGCATGCCGCCGACGGCGTCAGAACCCGCCTCCGGCTCGGTCATCGCCAGCGCGCCGACGTGCGTCCCGGCGCACAACGGCGGCAAGTAGTGGCGGCGCTGCTCCTCCGTCCCGTTGCGGTGAAGGTTGTTGACGCACAGGTTGGCATGGGCGCCATAGGAAAGCGCCACCGAGCCGGAGAACCGAGCGATCTGCTCGATGATCAGCACTCCGGCGAGTGTGTCGAATCCGGCGCCGCCGTACTCGGGTGGCACCGTGACACCAAGCAGGCCAAGTTCTCCCATCGCCGGCCAGAGGTGCATGGGAAACTCATCGCTGCGGTCAATCGCAGCTGCCAGCGGGTCGACCTCGCGCTCGGCCCACGCGCCGGCGGTGTCACGCAGCAGCCGGTGCGTTTCATCCAGCTCGAATTCCATGCGCCGCCCCCTGCCCAAGAGAGTAGCGGCATTGTAGCCGATCCATTTCTGCCCGCGAGAAGGGGAGCCACCGGTTCCCCAGTGGCTCCCTCAATACGAACGTCCAGCGGCCGTCGTGCTTACCTCACCGGCCGTGGCAGGCCGGCCGGCGGCGGCGGGATGACGGCGCTAGGCGTTGTCCCGGCTGCCCGTGCGCTGCGGCCACCGGGCGGAGCAATACCGGCGGGCGGTGGCGGTGGTGTCAAGCTGTCCCTGAACGATGGGATAGGCGCGTTGCTGGGTGGCGTTGCCAGCGCGCCCGTCTCCGCCTCCCGCACCGGCGATGGCACGACCCCGGTGGGGGCGGCGGGAGCACGCCCAGCCGCGGTGGCGGCAGAACGGGCACCGCTGGTAGCCAAGATCAGCGGGGCGGACCACGCCGAACAGGTCACCCCGGCACAGGCGCGGATGTGGAAGTAGTACGTCGTGGCGGCCGTCAGCCCATTGTAGCTGGTGCTGGTGGCGTCAGCGCCAACCGTCTCGAACAGGTAGCCAATCGGGCTGGCGGGCGTACGGGCAATCTGGTAGCTGGTCTCACCTGAGCCGTCGTCCCACAGTACCTGGATGCTGCCCGCGGTGATCGTCCCGGCCCGGAAGTTGATGGGCGTGGCAGGGGCCGGTGCGCTGGTCACCGCGATGCCACCAGACCACGGCGAACAGGCGGTCCCGATGCAGGCGCGGACGTGGTAGTAGTACGTTGCGCCGCTCTCAGTGGGTGTATGCGCCCAGGTGGTCGTACCCGCCGCCAGTGACTGAAAAGCGTACGCCACCGGGCTGCTCTTGGTATAGGCCACCTGCATCGCCGTTTCGGTGCTGCTGTTGTCATCCCAGGCGATGTCGATACTGGTAGCGGTGGTGGCCGTCGAGCGCAGGTTGCCGGGCGCAGCCGGTGGCGCAGCGTTCGTGACCACCAGCCCCGGGCTCCACGGAGAGCACAGCGCACCGGCGCAGGCGCGGACGTGGTAGAAGTACGTCAGTCCTGGCTGAGCGCCGGCGTGGTTCCAGCTCTGGCTATTGGCGGCCAGATCGGCGGTCTGGTAGCTGATCGGGCTGCTGACCGTCCACAGCACCTGGTAGGCGCTTTCTCCGGTGGCGTTGTCATTCCACAGGATCGGCACCGCGCCACCATTGACCGGCGTCCCCGCGCGAAGGTTGCTGGGTGTGGCGGGAGCCACGCCCGGTGTCACCGCCAGGCCCGCCGACCAACCGGAGCACCCGACGGCGTTGCAGGCCCGGACATGGTAGAAGTACATCGTCCCCGCGGTCACCGGTGTGTGCGTCCAGGCCGTCACATCTGCGCCGAGGTTGACCGTTGTATAGGCAATCGGGCTGCTCGGCGTCCAGACGATCTGGATCGAGGTCTCGTCCGTGACGTTGTCCCACAACAGCGGCACGTCCGTGGCTGTGACGGAGCCGGTGCGCAGGTTGGCGGGCGTGGCCGGTGCGGCCGGCGCGTTGGCCACCAACGTGGGATCGTTTGCGGTGTTGTTGGCCGTGATCGGATCGCCGGAGGTCGTCACGGTGGCCGTGTTGGTGACACTAGAGGCAGTGCCCGCGCCGATATTGACGGTGATGGAAACCACCGTCGACTCCCCCGGCGCCAGCGCGGGACTCATGCGGGTGCAGCTCACCGTGTCGAAGATCGGCCCGCAGCTCCAGCTGGCCCCCGCGCTTGATACGTACGTCATGCCCGCGGGCAAGGTGTCTGAGATGTTGATCGTGCTGATTGTCGCTGCCTGGCCGTTGTTGGTGACCGTCAGCGAGTAGGTGCCGGTCTGGCCGCGATAGAAGGTGCCGGTGTGCGTCTTCGTCAGCGACAGCTCCGGCGGCCGGCCCAACGTGACGGTGTAGCTGCCGGTTCCGCCCAAGAAGCCCTGCATGACCAGGGTGTGCGTCCCGCTCACGTCAATCACACAGCCGAACGCCAGGAATGATGGCCCGCACAGCTTTGTGCCATTCGGCCGCCGCACCTCCGGGTAGTCACTGCTGCCGGTCGAGGTGACGAGGATCTGCTCACCGCTCGTGGCACTGAACGTGTAGCAGTGCGCGTCCACAGCCGTGGTGAGATTCCCTGCCACCGCGCCTCCACCGACGCTGATCGACCCGCATCCTACCGGACTGTTAAGCCGCTGGAGATGGAAGTGATACGCGCCGGTGGCAGGCGAGATGAGGTTAACGCCGCCGTCCGCCCACACCGCGAAGGTGAACTCGCCGGTCTCCGTCACGGTGCAGACCGTGGTAATACCGAAGTTGACACCCGGGAACGAGCATGCGCCATCGCCGTTCGGTGCGAGCAGTGTGCCTTCCCAGTCATCCGACAGGCGCATCTCGATCACATCACCGGCGCTGGCGCTGAAGCGGTAGTGGTCGATCTCGTAGGCCGCGGCGGTGGTGCAGGCGTAGGTTACGTTGAAAGACGGCGACCAGCCGCAGCCCGGCTCAGGAGCGGGCGGGCTGAATGAGGCGTCGTCGAACACGGTGATGATGCCATTATGGTCGTCGTTGAGGACGTAGACCTTGCCCGTGCTTTGATTGATTGCCAGATTCGGGCTGAAGACGCCGCCACCGGGATTGAGACCGGTGGGTACCAGCGCCAGTACTTGCCCGGTGGCGCCATCGATGATCGCGGTGGCGTCAAGATCGACCTGGTAGAGATGATCCGTGCTCTGCCGGACACCGAGTTCCCAGGTAAGTGCGTTGGTGTGAACCGGTGTGCGCTGGCTTGTGGCTCCGGCCAGGATGTCGACCGGCATATCGTAGAAGGCGTCATGGTAAAGCCGGTTCGACAGCGGGTTATACGCGATATCCGGCATCGGCGGACCGCCGCTCGGGCATGGACCCGGGATGCAGATGATGGTCAGCTCTTGCTCCGGCTGCCCGCCGGTCTCGCGCTGCCCGCGATTCGCCGCAGGCGGGGCAGTGACGAACTGGACACCGCCGGTGGTCCGGTCCAGCACGAGGATGCCCGCGGCGTTTGCCTGCGACGGGATGAACCGGACCGACAGGTACACCTTGTTGTTGACGGAGCTGGCTTCGACGGTGGTCGGCCCGTCGCCGCCGGCTGCCGCCACGTCGAACACCGTTACCGACAGATCGTTGCCGTTGACAATCGTCAGCCGGTCGGTGACGTACTCCGGCACGTACAGCTCGTTGGTGACCGGGTTGTGCGCCATGCTGTTGTACGGGCACAGGCAACTGGCGCCCAGCACACGCGTGATGCCGTCGGTGGCGACATCAATCACCGAGACGCGGTCTGTGGCCCGTACCCAGATCTTGCCGCGGCTGGAGTCCGGCTCCATCTGGAAGTAGGCGGCGCTAGTCGAGCCGAAGCGCGGATCGATGGTGCCGAGGACGGCGCGGGTGGCGGCGTTGATCACGGTAATCTGCCGCGTCGCCTCGGATGCGGCATAGAGTTTGCCGTGTGCCTCGTTGATCACCAGCGCCGATATGCCGCCGCCGGCGCCGGTGATGGTGCCCAGCAGCACGTTGGTGGCGCCGTCATATGCCTTGATCGTGCCGTCGGCGTCATCGGCCACATACAGCACATTGCCGGTCTCGTAGACAGCCATCGCTGTAATGCTGCTGCCACTCACCGTGAACGACGTCATTCGTCCTGGCGGTGTGCCGCGTGCCGCCGAAGGCGGCGACAGCGGCCGCGAATCGGGCGGGCGCTGCGCCTGCACGGGGTGGGGTTTCGCGGCCATCACTGCGAGGGTGAACATCAGGACCACAATCGCCAGGGGCAGATGTAGAGGGCGGGGCATATGGCTGTCTCCTTCGGCGTATGTCCTGGTAGCAGCTTGGCGCAGCATAGCGCAGGCAACCGCCATGATGAACAACCCGGCTGCCGGTGGTGAGAAGTTCGCCGGCGGCCGGGTCAGCGGGCCTTGGATCACGCTCCGCTTGCCGTGACCGCATACGCCGCGGGCGATTGGGCCGGTGGCTCTGCCGGGAGCCGCCGCAGGGTGTCGTGCTGCTGGTACAGCCGGTACGAGATGTCCTCGATGATGGACCGCAGCACCGCAATCGCGCCAAGGCTGGCGATCACCGCGATGCCCGTCAGGAAAACACCGGCCACGAGCCCGCCCGCGTCACCGGCTGCGCCGAGCGCCACCAAACCGAGGAGAGACAATGCAGTGCCGAGCACGTTCAGACCGAACACACCCGGAATGCGCATGGTGAAGCGATCCCGTCGTGCATCCGAGCGCACAAAGCTCAAATCGGTTGCGCTCCAGAATAGCCCGAGCACGGCGTAAAACCAGAAGATGTTCACCAGCGGTACAAAACAGAGCAGCACGGCTAGCGCGGGTGGCGTCATGAGTGGGCGTACACCCAGTTCGCGCGTGGCGTGGACCGTGCGGTAGATCCACAGGCACATGCGCACCACGACCACAACTAAGATGACGAGAGCCGCTAGCGAGAGTCCCGCGTACACGATGGCCCCAAGCTGCCACAGTCCCTCGCTCAGCATGATCGCTGCCAGGAACATCACGCCCAGCGCACCGAGATAGCCGCCCTGCACCGCCATCAGCGTCTGCAGCACACCACTCAGCGCAGCTGCAAGCTCACGCGAGCGGTCACAGTGAGGCGCCGGTAGGTCCCGGTAGCGTACCGGTTGTGGCGCTGCCGGCTGAAGGACAACGACCGAAGGCGAAACCGGCGATGGTGACACCATGCCCGCGCTGGTGGGTTGCGCGCTGCGCAGCGCGATCTGGGCGACCCAGCCCTCCAGCCCTGTGGCTGTCTGCACGCGTGCCAGATCACCTTCCCGGCTGAGCACCGTCACGTGGTCGCCGCGCTGTAGCAGCGCTACCGGGTCACGGTCCCCCTGAGGCGTGGCGAGCAGGGCGGTATCGCGGTAAGAAACAGTGGCCGGCTCGCCGCTGGCCGCGCTCGGGGCAGCGGCCGGCCTGGTTTCAGCGGCGGGCAGTGCCGCGGCAGCTGGTTGCGTATGCTGTGCTCGGGTCTCCTGCCAGGCGTGCTGGGGGAATCCCTCCGCCAGGAACTCCCCGGCGGCGTTGACCGGCCCGGCGAGCACCAGCGGCTCCCCGGCCACCGCGGCGGTTTCGAGAAAGCGCTGCGCGAGCGGGAGCAGGCCGTCTGCCTCGCAGGCCGACATGACCTTACGGACGTGTTCGATGTGGTCCTGGCTGGCGCTGGCCACCGCGATACAGTAATGGCGTTCACGGCCGCGCAAGGTGGCGTTGGTGTCGCCGTCGCGCAGCAGTGCGCCGGGGATGGTGCGGCTGTCGACCGCGGCGAAGAAGATGCGATATGCCGCCGGGCCATAGAAGCCGCCACCCAGCGCGTCGATGTCGAACAGGATGCCCAACTGATGCATGATGCGCCTCCTTCGCAGCCGAACCGCCCCGCCCGGAATCGACGGCACCCGATGGCAGCCATGATGCGGCGAACGAGCACGGCGGCATGTTATGGAGCACTCATTTCTTGCTGACACTTCCGGCCGGTGGGTGGATGCCAGTGGCGCCGGTGCCGCGCTGCTACACTGGTGATGCCGGCATCACGGCATGCACGCCGTGACCGGGCGTCAGCGATGTTGCAGTTGTTGCCCCGTACCCGCAGCCGACCGGCCCCAAGGGCCGCCCCAGGCCGCCGGCTGGTCCGCCGGCGCTGGCTGGTGCTGGGCGCCCTCGCGGTGCTGGCAGCGCTGGTGGCACTGCCCCGGTTGTTCTTCGTTGCGGCCTACCGCGGCGACATCTACCAGACGTCGACGGCGCCGCAGGCTCCGGTGGCTATCGTCTTCGGCGCGGGTATCCGGCCAGACGGCAGCGCCACACCCGTGCTGTACGACCGGGTAGCGACAGCGGCCGGGTTGTACCGGCAAGGGCAGGTGTCACGCCTGCTGTTGACGGGAGATGGGCAGGCGGCGGGCCATGACGAGCCCGGGGCGATGCGGGCGGTAGCCCTGGCACTCGGCGTACCAGACAGCGCGCTGCTGCTGGATCGGGACGGCGTTCGTACCTACCTGTCGTGCCATCGCGCGCGTGCAGTGTACGGCGTAGAACGGGCGGTGCTCGTGACGCAAGACTTTCATCTACCGCGCGCGCTGTACCTGTGCGACCGGCTGGGCGTAACGGTTACCGGCGTCGCCACCACCACCCGCAGTTATGACTGGAAGTTGCGCGCCGGCTGGCAGGTGCGGGAGGTGCTCGCCTCCGCCGGCGCCTGGTGGGACGTCAACATCCTCCGCCCGCGCTGACCGGTATCGCTTTGCGCGCGATGCGCAGGCGGCGCGTGTTCATGCGCGAGTGGCTCAGGCTTCGTACGCCACTTCACCGCCGACGACCGTCATCCGGATGGGGATATGGCGGACCTGCTCGGCCGGGACGCGGGCGATGTCTTCACCCAGGAGCACCAGGTCAGCGAGCTTGCCCGGCTCGATGCTGCCCTTGATCTGCTCTTCAAACGAGGCGTAGGCGCCGTTGATGGTGTGCAGGCGGATGGCGGTGGTGAGATCGACGCGTTCATCCGGGCCGCAGATGTCGCCGTCCATCGTGCGGCGAGTCATGGCCTGCTCGATGCCGAACAGCGGCGCATAGTGCGTCACCGGCGCATCCGAGCTACCCGCGACGATCACGCCCATCTCAGAGAGTGACTTGACGGGAAACATCACATCGGCCCGGTGACGGCCGTAGTTGCGGATGTAGCCATCTCCGAACTCCCAGAAGAAGGCGGGCTGCATCGCCGGGACGATGCCTTGCGCCCGCACGCGCTGCTGCAAGTCCGGCGGCGTGATGCCGCAGTGCTCGATGCGGTGCCGGATGCCCGCACGTGGATGTTCACGCTGGGCGCGGGCCATGGCGTTGAGCGTCTGTTCGATGGCCTTGTCGCCCACGGCGTGGACGGTGCATTGAAAACCGGCACGGTGCGCCCGGCCAATCAGCTCATCAAGCTGGTCCTGGCTCCAATAGGCGATGCCGAAGTCATCGGAGTTGGAGGTGTATGGCTCGCGCGTGGCAGCCGTGGGACCGGAGGAGGAGCCGTCCGTGATGATCTTGAAAGCGCCTAGTTGTAGCCGCGTATCGCCGAAGCCGGTGTGCAGGCCGGTGTTGAGCAGGCCGATGATCGGGCTGGTAAAGCTGTTGACGGTGGTGAAGGCGTACAGCCGCACCTGGATCTTGCCTTCGTTTACCAGGTCCTGACAGGGCTGGAACGGCGGACCCACCAGCCCGCCGGCATCGTGCACGCTCGTGCCGCCGGCGGCCAGATAGGCATCGTTGGCGCGCAGCAGCGCCTCCCGGTACTCCTCGCGTGTCATGTCAGCCACGGCGCGCAGGGGGATTTGCGCTGTCTCATACAGGACACCCAGGTTGCGGCCTCCGTCTCGGTCGAAGCGCCCGCCCTCCGGGTCCGGCGTCACGTCGGTGATACCGGCCAGCTTCATCGCGCCGGAGTTGATCGAGGAGATATGGCCGCAGGTACGGGTGAAGATCACGGGATGGTGAGGTGCGACCGCGTCCCAGTCATCGCGATTGGGGTGGCGCTGCTCGGCCAGGCGCGACTGGTCATAGCCGCGGCCACGGATCCACGTCCCCGGCGGCTGGCCGGCCGCGCGCTGGCGGACGGCTTCCTGCAACGCGGAGATGGACTGCATCCCCGGCGCCTTGCAGTCGATGGCGGCCATCGCCGAGCCCACGCCAGGAAAGTGAGCGTGAGCATCCGTGAAGCCGGGCAGCAGCGCGCGACCCGCGAGCTCCACCACGCGCGTACCAGGTCCCGCGTACGCCCGAATCTCGGCATTGCTCCCGGCAGCGAGAATGCGCCCGCCGCCCACTGCCACTGCCTCGGCGACGTCGTTCTGCTGGTTGACCGTGTGCACCTTGCCGCCGGTGAAGATCAGCTCTGCCCGCTCGATGTCCGCCATCACTGCCACCTCCGCCGGGATTGACGAAGGGAGGATAGCACCGGACCGCCGTTGGGGTGAGCCAGGTTCCGAGTGTGGCAGGGCCTCGTGAACCGGTCGCACCCTGCGGCGGTGAGGAGCGTGGTCGTGGCATGCGAACGGTCTCCGGCTATCCGGCCGCTCTCGACCATACGTACCCTTCCCCGAGCATCGATGTCACGCGGGCGATTCAGCCACGTCTGCGCGGCCAAGAACCTGCTCGCACCACGCCGCCGCTTGTAGCAGGCGCGCCTCCTGCCACGGCGCGGCCACAAGCTGGACGGCCAGCGGCAGGCCATTGCTGTCTCGTCCTGCGAGAAGGCTGATGGCGGGGAAGCCGAGCAAGCTCCAAGGAGTGTTGAAGGATGGGTCGCCGGTGGACTCTAAGCCCTCGGGAGCCGGCCCGGCGGCGCTGGGAACGAGAAACAGTGCGCCGCCGGCGAACGACGGCAGCACCGCCGCACGGATGGCAGCCCGCATCTGCTGCGCGCGCAGGTAGAGAGAAGCAGGGATGAGTGCGCCGCTCTCTGCGGTAGCGCGCAGCCGCGGGCCGTACTGCTCCGCGTGCAAGCGCAGCCCATCCGCATGGACAGCGGCGATCTCGCTGGACATAATCACCTGCTGTGCGTCGAGGATAGCGTTCACCTCGGGCGGCAGTTGCAGCGGCTCCACGGCGGCGCCCGCATCGCGCAGCTGTGCCGCCGCGCTGTGGAGCGCCCCGCGTGCTGACTCCTCCAACCGTTCAGGGTAGACCTCGCATACGAGTAGCCGGGCCGGCCCGGCCTGAAGCCGCGACGCGGACAGCGCAACGGCCGCGGCGGTCGGGTCGCGTGGGTCCGGCCCGGCCATCACGGATAGCAGCAGTGCCACATCCTCGACGGAGCGGGTGAGCGTCCCCACGTGGTCCAGCGACCAGGCGAGCGGTAGCACGCCGGCGCGGCTGATGCGCCCCCAGGTTGGCTTGTGTCCGACCACGCCACAGAAGGCCGCCGGCCGCAGCACGGAGCCCGCTGTCTGGGAGCCGAGCGCGGCTGGAACCATCCCGGCCCCCACGGCGGCGGCCGAGCCCGACGAGGAGCCACCGGGGGTGTGTGCCGGGTTCCAGGGGTTGCGCGCTGGTGAGGGGTCCATTAGCGCAAACTCGGTCGTGTGCGTCTTGCCAATGATGATCGCCCCGGCAGCGCGCAGTCGAGCGACACTGGTGGCGTCTGCGGCCGGCGCCTCAGAGAACCAGCGCGAGCCAGCGCGCGTCGGCATCCCCGCAACATGGAAGATGTCCTTTACCCCGATGGGTATCCCATGCAGCGGCCCGCGGATGTGTCCCCGCGCCGCCTCGTCACCGAGGGTCAACGCCTGCTCCCGTGCGCCGTCCGTATCCAGGTATGCCCAGGCATGCACCACTGGTTCATGCGCGTGTATGCGGTCGAGACAGGCATCCACGAGTGACCGCGGCGACAGTTCCCCACTGGCAATCCTGCGTGCGGCGTCTGTGGCGGTGAGGCGATGCAGGGCGGTCATGCCGGCTCTTCCTCCACACGCGGGCTGGTGGGAAACGGATCGTTGCTCAACGCGACGGGGAACGCGGCCACCCTGGCGAAGGCAGCCGCCAGCCGGTCCAGCGTAGCGGTGAGTGCGGCGGCGCGTTCGGGTCCGTAGACGGTGCGTGCCTGCTCGGTGAGCAGAGCGCGGATCGCTGCGTGCGGGTCCATGACGTGGTGCCTTTCGCTGTGCTGCGTCACGGGATGCGCAGGACGATCTTGCCGAAGTTGCGGTTGGCCTCCATGTAGCGGTGAGCGTCCGGCGCCTCGCTGATGTCGAAAACCCGGTCCACGACGGGCCGCAGCGCGCCGGAGCGGAACAGCGGCATGGCGTGGCGGATGAAGGCCTGCGCGAGCGTCGCCTTCTCCTCCAAGGGCCGGGCGCGCAGCACGGTACCAAACAGTTGCAGCCGCTTGCTCATCAATACACCCAGATTGATCTGGCCGGACGGCCCGCCCATGGTGCCGATGAAGACGATCCGCCCGCGCGGGGTGGCAGCCTGAAGGTTCTGCTCTAGGTAGGGCGCGCCGACAAAATCGAGGATCACATCCGCACCGCGGCCGCCGGTAGCCTCCTTGACCGCCGCCGCCCAATCGCTGGTCTTGTAGTTGATCGCGACTTCTGCCCCTAACTCACGCGCCCGGGCGCCCTTGTCATCGCTGCCCAGTGTGCACAGCACCCGTGCGCCGCTGATGCGGGCCAGCTGGATTGCCGCCGTACCTACGCCGCTCCCACCGGCGTGGACCAGCACGGTGTCGCCAAGCGCCATCCCTGCCTGAGGGAACAGGGCGTCGTAGGCGGTGAGAAACACCTCGGGGATGGCGGCGCCCTCCTCGATGCTGAGGTCATCCGGCAGAGGGATGGCCTGCCGCTCGTGGATCACGACCTTCTCGGCGTAGCCACCGCCCGCGAGCAAGCCGCAGACGCGGTCGCCGGAGCGAAACGCAGTCACGCGTTCTCCCACAGCTTCGACGATGCCCGCAAACTCCAGCCCGGGGATCTCAAAGGCCGGCGCACGCCCGCCCGGTTGGGGATAGCGGCCCTCGCGTTGCATTACGTCGGCGCGGTTGAGCGCAGTGGCGCCGGTACGAACAAGGAGTTCCTCCGGCCCGGGCGCCGGGTCCGGCACATCACGCAGGCGCAGCACCTCCGGCCCGCCGTGCTCTTCGAGAACAATCGCCCGCATGTACTGGTTCCTTTGCGTGGTGGATTGGCTGCGAACTAGAAGACCTGGTTCCACGCGTAGAGGGTCCACGATACGAAGATCCCCTGCTGGTGGAAGGGGTCGTCGCGGATCAGCTGTTCTGCATCCTCGCGGGAAGGCGCCTCGTAGATAATCAGCGCACCAGTGCCGTCGGCAAACGGGCCGGCGGCGGCAAGCTGACCTTGCTCTCGCAGTCTGCCGAGGTACGCGCGATGCGCGGGGCGGACCGCCTGGACGCGCTCCTGCTCTGGGATATAGCGATAGATTGCGGCGTACTTCACCCCGGGCCTCTCTACGGAGAATCCTTCCGCCGGTCAGTATCGCGGAGCGGAGCGTCAGCAGGGAAGGGTGGCAAACGTAGTGGGGCGGATGCGCCGTACCGCTCGCTCCCCATCGGGAGCGCCGCAGTGGCGCATCCGCCCCAGATGCCAGTCGTGCAGCGCCCCGAGTAACCTCTCGACAAGGGTACGGACCTCATCCGGTTCCCGTTCGTGTGGCGGCGCCGGGTCTACGCCCATTGCCTGCCGGACCGTTGGGGATCCGTCCGCCCGCCCGCTCGCGTTCCGCCGCTCGGGGCAAGGCGGATACTAGACCGATCGCCAGGAGGTGTCAATGAAGCGGAATAACAGAATACGGGCAAGACGGACTCGTGCTGCCGTAGGGTGCGCGTGCGGCCGGTGTGCCGGCGTGACACGATGCAGTTAGGAGAGGAGCAAGGACGCATGGACGGCTTCGCCACGCCACCGGAAATTCAGGCGCAATACCACAGGGATGCTCTGACCGGCCGTCTGCTCGCGGCGCTGACGACCGCCGGGCTGGACGTCAGCCGGCTTGGCGCAGCGGACCTCGCACCGCTGGATCAGTTCCATACCGGCGGCCGTCCGGCCACACTGGCACTGATGCGCACTGCCGGGCTCGCGGCGGGGACGCGGATACTCGATGCCGGCGGCGGGCTTGGCGGAGCAGCGCGGACGTTGGCGGTCGAAGCAGGATGTCGCGTGACGGTGCTGGACCTTGCCAGCTCCTACTGCGAGGCAGGCGCCGAACTGACAACCCGCTGCGGGTTGGGCGAGCTAGTGACGTTCGTGTGTGGCAGTGCGCTGTCGTCGCCGTTTGCCGGCGCCGCGTTCGATGTCGTGTGGACGCAGCACAGTACGATGAACGTCGCGGAGAAGCCGGCACTGCTGCGGGAGATGTGGCGGGTATTACGCCCGGGCGGACGGCTGGTGATGCATGAGGTGATGGCCGGCCCCGAACCAGGGCCGCTGGCGTACCCGGTGCCATGGGCCAGCAACCCCGCCATGAGTGCACTCGTGCCGCCGGAGCGCTGGCGTGACCTTGGGCAGTCGCTCGGATTTCGCGAGCGGTCATGGGAAGACCATACAGCTCCGTCACGCGCGGCTGTCGGCGCCCTGGCGGCGCGGCTCACCGGGTCACTGCCGGCGTTAGGACTGCACCTGTTGTTGGAGGATTTTCCCTTGCGGACGGCCAACTATCTGCGTGCGCTCGAAACGGACCGCGTTTCGGTGATTCAGGCGGTGTGGGAGCGGCCGGCAGAGTAACGCGCCCCCGGCCGCGGTTGTCCGCGCGGGGGCGCTGCTGCAGATGCCTGAGGTGCCCGTGCTAGGCCGTTGCCGGCTCGGGCGCGTAGTTCTTCAGCGAGGGGTGCATCTTCTCTGCGCGGCCGGTGAGGCCGGCAGCCTCGAGCTCGGTGACATACGCCTTCACCGCGGCCCGCCGCACGTCGTTCAGCCGCTCCCGGCCCTCGGTGGCGTTCTCCGCCAGCGTGAGGATCAACGCTTCGTTGAAGGATGCGGCGAAGTTCGTCTCGGCGACAAACTGCAACTCGTGGCGGGTGAGGGCGAAGTTGAAGTAGCTGTCCTTGGTGGGGTCCTTCGCGAGTGCGAACTTCAACATGCCCATCTGATAGGCGATGTGGCGGCCGATGTCCTGTGCCGT
>CAUJGQ010000019.1 GCA_963170165.1 Chloroflexota bacterium
GCGGGGCGCAGCCGGAAGTGTACGTGGATGCGGTGGCGTTTGTGGGGGCGGCGCCGGCGCCGGTGCTGGGGATCTACGGTGACGGGCTGGCGGCGGGTTGGGCCAACTGGTCGTGGGGCAGCACGGTCAACCTGGGGGTGACCGCCCCGGTGTACAGCGGCACGCGGGCGCTATCGCTGACGGTGACGGCGGCCTGGGGCGGTCTGTACCTGCGGGCGCCGGGGCCGGTGGCGACGGAGGGCTACACCCACCTGCGGTTTGCGGCCCGGGCGAGCACCAGCGGCCAGGTGTACCGGGTGGAGCTGCGGGCCGCGGACGGGCGAGCGATGCCGGCGCTGAGCCTTGCGGACTACGGCGGGCAACCGGTGGTGGGGAGCTGGCGGGTGTATACGATCCCCCTGGCGGACCTGGGAGGGGCCGGGGTGGCGCTGGTGGGGGTGCGGATCAAGGACGGCAGTGGGGGAGCGCAGGCGGCGCTGTACGTGGATGCGGTGTCGCTGGGCAGCGGCAGCGCGGGGATGAGCGGCGTGGCCGGCGGGCCGGCCGGCGCCGACCGCACGGAGGCCGGTCTGCCCGCTGACCCGGATGAAGACCTGCCATCCGCCCGCTGATGGCAGGCCACCGAGCCGCCGGAGTCATCCGGCACGGGTTGAGCAGTGGCGGAGTTACGCGGCTGCGGCGACGACCGGAACTTGTGGATTCGCCTGCCCGGCAGAGGACAACTATGAAGCGCCCGTGGTGCACTTCTCTCGACAGTGGTCGTGGCGGCATGCTCATCCGTCGTGTCGCCGGTGGGATGGTTGTGGCGCTTGCGCTGCTGCTGCTGCTGGCCAGGCCGAGCCAGGCACGACCTCCGGCGCAGCAGGCGGTCGAGCTGCCCGCAATCCTGCCCCCCGGCTTCACGATCACGTCAATCGCCGATGGTTTCACCAAGGCAACCGCCATGGCGCTGGCGCCCGACGGTCGTGTGTTCGTTTGCGAGCAAGACGGCACATTGCGGGTGGTCAAGAACGGCGCCATGCTTGCCACGCCATTCTTGACGGTGGCAGTCGACTCGTCCGTCGAGCGCGGATTGCTGGGCGTGGCCTTCGATCCCGGCTTCACCACGAACGGTTGGGTCTATGTGTACTACACGGCGACCACACCAACGACGCACAACCGTGTGAGCCGCTTCACCGCCAGCGGTGACGTGGCCGTGCCGGGCAGCGAAGTGATTATCTTCGAGCTGGACACGCTGGGACCGGCGGGCAATCACAATGGCGGCGCGCTCCACTTCGGCCCCGATGGCAAGCTGTACATTGCGGTGGGAGACAACACCCGGGGCAGCCAGGCGCAGTTAATCACGAACCTGCTCGGCAAAATGCTGCGCATCAACCGCGACGGCACGATCCCTTCAGACAATCCGTACTACACGGCGGCGGCGGGCAAGTATCGCGCCATCTGGGCGATTGGCCTGCGTAATCCCTTCACGTTCGATATCCAGCCCAGCACCGGGCGGCTGTTCGCGAACGATGTCGGTAACACAGCCTACGAAGAGATCAATGATGTCGTCGCCGGTGGCAATTACGGCTGGCCGGCGACGGAGGGGTATACATCTGATCCGCGCTACACCAGCCCGGTCTATGCCTACCCGCACGGAACCACCAATGAGAGTGGCTGTGCCATCACCGGAGGGGCCTTCTACAATCCTGCCACCGTACGTTTTCCCGCCGAGTACGTAGGGGATTACTTCTTCACGGACTTGTGCGTGGGCTGGATCAGTCGCATCGACTCCTCCACCAAGGCGGTGAACTACTTCGGCTTCGTCGGCTACCGGCCGGTGGGTCTGACGACGGCGCCGGATGGCAGCTTGATCCTGCTGACGCGCAGCAGTCACACCGGCGTCATCGGAGAGCTGTGGCGGATCAGCTACACCGGCAGCCAGGCGCCCAGCATCGAGACGCACCCGCGCAGCCAAACCGTCTCGGCGGGACAGAGCGTCACCTTCGATGTGGAGGCGACGGGCGCCTTGCCACTTGCCTATCAGTGGCAGCGCAACGGCGCCGATGTCAGCGGAGCAACCAGTGCGGCCTATACGTTCACGGCGGCGCTGGCAGACAGCGGCGCGCAGTTCCGCGTCCGCGTGAGTAACGTGCATGGCAGTGTGTACAGCGACAACGCTACCCTCACCGTGTCGGCAAACCAGGCGCCGGCGCCAACCATCCTCACCCCAGGCACTTCGGCCACATATGCCGGAGGTCAGGTGATCAGCTTCAGCGGGTCAGCGACCGATCCGGAGGATGGCACCCTGGGGGCCGCCGCGTTCACGTGGTGGGTTGACTTCCACCACGACACCCATGCCCATCCGGCGGTGCCGGAGCAGTCCGGCATCACCAGCGGGTCATTCACCGTCCCGCGCAGCGGCGAACCGGCCACGAATGTCTGGTATCGCATCTACCTGCGCGTGCGCGATTCTGCCGGCCGCACGGCCACCACCTACCGCGACGTCTTACCACGGATCGTATCCGTTAACCTGGTCTCGTCCCCGCCCGGCCTGCAACTCACACTGGAGGGGGCGCCGCACAGCACGCCATACACCTTCCAGAGCGTGGTTGGCAGCACGCGCACCATCGGCGCCCCCTCGCCCCAGCAGGCAGGCGGCAGCAGCTACGTGTTCACGTCCTGGTCCGACGGCGGCGCCGCCACCCATGATTTCAACACGCCCGCCACCAACACGACCTATACGGCTACGTATCAGGCATCTGCGGGCGGGTCGCGGATTGACGTGTATAGTGACGCGCTGGGGGCCGGCTGGCTGGATTGGAGTTGGGGCAGTACCATCAACCTCTCCTCCCCCAGCAATCCGTATCAGGGCACGCGAACCGTTGCGATGACGGTCACGTCGCCGTATGGCGCGCTGAACCTGCACGCTCCAGCGCCGCTCAATCTGAGTGCCTTCACGCACGTGACGTTCGCCATACGGGCCAGCACCGCCGGCCAGCGCTTCCGGGTGGCGCTGGTGGACAGCGCATACCAAAAGCTTCCTCCCGTCCCGCTGGAGGATCACGGCGGTGATCCGGTGGCCGGGTCGTGGAAGCTGTACAGCATCCCGCTGTCAGCGCTGGGGGCCACGGGCAAGCAGATCAGCGGCATCCAGATCCAGGACCGGACGGGCGGGGCGCAGCCGGAAGTGTACGTGGATGCGGTGGCGTTTGTGGGGGCGGCGCCGGCGCCGGTGCTGGGGATCTACGGTGACGGGCTGGCGGCGGGTTGGGCCAACTGGTCGTGGGGCAGCACGGTCAACCTGGGGGTGA
>CAUJGQ010000020.1 GCA_963170165.1 Chloroflexota bacterium
GGAACCGCTTCCTTGGCGTTCCCACCGTCGTCTTCTCTGCCGCGCGCTCGCGTTTTCGCCTGCTGGCCTGACCCATGCAAGCCTCCTGCCTCTGTGAACGGAATCACCAGTGTTGCGAATTATCGGATCGGCTGAGGTCGATGTCAATTCCCCGGCTCATCTGCGACAGGCAAGAACTTTACGAATCGCCCCCCCTCGCCGGAAACAAGGTAGATAGACGGGCACGGTGCCCGCAGGCCATTTACCCAAGGAGACGATTATGGTGCCCACCGGGCTGACGTTCGAGGAGTACATCCAGCTCAAGATCAAGCCATGCGCTGGCGCGGACCCCGCCTTCCACGAGGCGGCCGACATGGAGCGGGATCAGATGTTCCCCATGACCTTGACGCAGGCATCCAGCCACCTGCGGTCGCGGGGTTACGACTGCCGGCCGGCGATGCTGGAGGTGCTGGTGCGCGACAAGGTGGTGACACCGGCCGATTCCAACGCCTGGTCGCAGGCGGATGTGGACGCCGCCGCCGCGCATTTTGAGCAGTGCGAGATCTTCACGCCGTATGCCGACCTGTGCCAGACGCTGGGGTGCCGCTACGCCGACTTCCTGCGGCCCCTGCGCGAGGCCGCCGAGCGAGAATCGGCCAAGTACGGCCGGCCGGTGCCCGCCGATGATCAGTACTTCGTGATGCACCGGCAGCCGCCCCGTGGCGATAGGCCGGCGATCATCACCTTCACGCTGTGCGACGACATCCGGGAGCGGCTTGAGCGCGGCGAGGAGGTGTAAATGGACCCCTTGTCGCAGGAACTGGAACTGACCGAAGACCTGCTGGAGTACGCCAGGGCGGTGGCGCAGAGCGAAGCGCCCAAGTACTGCGGCCGGCGGGTCAGCCACGAGGATGTGGTGCAGGAGGCGATCCTGCACCTGATCAGCCGGCCGCCCAAGTTCGATCCGTCGCGGGGGGCAAGCCCCAAGACGCTGATCTACACCATCATCCACCGGGCGGTCATGAAGGCCGCCGAGCGGGAGGCCCGGCAGGTTCGCCGCTTCCGGCCGTTCCCTCAAACCGACGAAGAGGAGGATGAGCCGCAGATCAGCGAGAACCGCGCGACGGAACTGACCCGCAGTCGCTGGAGCATGGACGACATCCTCCGCTTCATCGACAGCGAGGACAGCCGGGCCCTGTGCCGCTTGGTGATCGAGTGCGGCGGGAACCTGAGCGAGGCGGCCCGGCGGATGAAGGTGACCGAGGGCACGATCCGCTACCGCCTCAAGACGCTGGCTCCCAAGCTGCTGGCGGCGGGGTTCGATCCCTTCTCGACCGGAGGTGAGACATGACCAGCATCGCAACCGAGAACCTGCTGCTGACCGCGCCGGAAGTGGCCATCGAGGCTGGTGCGGAGCGCAAGGCCCCGAAGATCAGCATCGTCGCCTACACCGGCGGGCTGATGAACGTGCCGGGTTGGGGGCCGGTCGCCATCGATCTGAGCGGCCTGGACGCCGCAGGTCAGGTGCCGCTCTTGGCCGATCACGACGCCCGCGTGGGCGGCGTCGTGGGCCACGGCGAGGCCAGCGTCGTCAATGGCCGCCTGATCGTCGCCGGCATCATGAGCGGCGCGGGCGAGGCGGCCCGTCAGATCGTGGAGATGACCACCGGCGGGTTCTCGTTCCAGGCCAGCGTGGGCGTCGAGCCGGTGGAGCACGAGCGGATCGCGGCGAACACGAAGGTCGAAGTCAATGGCCGGTCGCTGTCATCGCCACGCGGGTTCGCACTGGTGAGACAGGGCCGACTCAGGGAAGTGAGCATCACGCCGCTGGGCGCGGACCCCGGGACGCGGGTCTCCATCGCGGCATCACGTCGTACAACGGAAAGGGCAACCATGAACACGGAAACGCTCGGCATTGACGAGCAGGCGATTCGCGCCGACGAGCGGGATCGCATCCACCGGATCGAAATCACCTGCGCCGGGCCGGCCGGCGGTTGGGGAACCAACGAGCAGCGCGTGGATGGGCTAAAGGCCTCGGCGCTGGCCGGCGAGATCAGCGAGAAGGACCTGACGGCGCAGATGCTCACCATCCTGCGCGAGTCGCGGCCGAAGCTGAATACCAGCCTGCGCCCCGCGCCGATGGTCAGCCACGCCACGGCCATCGAGGCAGCGCTGCTGGCGCGCATGGGCCTCTCGGCCCTGGGCGAGAAGACCCTCGGCCCCCTGGCGATGGAGCACGGGGCGCAGTTGCGGGCCAACCATGTGCTGGACCTGTGCCGGGCGGCGCTTTCGTTCGAGGGCATCGAAGCCCCGCGTGGGCGCGAGGAGATGGTGAAGGCTTCCTTGAGCACCTATAGCCTGCCGGTCGCCTTGGGCAACTTGGCCAACAAGGTGCTGCTGGACGCCTACGAGGAGACGCCGGCGACCTGGCGGGCCTTCTGCGGTGTGCGCTCGGTCAGCGACTTCAAGAAGGCCACCGCCATCCGCCCCAGCTTCACCACGCCCCTGGAACCGATCGCCCCCGGCGGCGAGATCAAGCACGGCACGGTCGGCGAGTGGCTGGCCGAGTACCAGGTGGACACCTTCGGCAAGATGCTCTCCATCGACCGCCGCGACATCGTCAACGATGATTTGTCAATCTTCGACGAAACCGCCCGCGCCCTGGGCCGCTCGGCGATGCGGAAGATCAGCGACCTGGTGTACGAGGTGCTGCTGGCCAATGCCGGAAGCTTCTTCTCGGCGGCTAATGGCAACTACATCGAGGGGGCCGACAGCGCGCTCTCCTTCGACGGGCTGGCCAGGGCCATCGAGGCGATGCTGCTGCAGCGCGATGATGAAGGCAACGACCTGGACCTGCGCCCCAGCACGCTCTTGGTGCCGCCGCAGTTGCAGACGACGGCCAAGGCGCTGCTCGAGAGCGAGTTCGTCCAGCAGATCGCCGAGCGCACCCCCACGGGCAACAGCCTGCGCAAGGCGGTGGGCATGGAGGTTGAGCCGAGACTCAGCAACACCGAGAAGTTCGGCAACAAGGCCAGCAGCAGGCACTGGTATCTGTTCACCAGCCCCTCGGCGGTGCCGATGGTGGTGGCGTTCCTGGAGGGCAAGCAGACGCCCACTGTCGAGTACTTTGGCCTGGACCATCAGGCCAACCGCCTGGCGGTGACCTGGCGCGTGTACCATGACTTTGGCACCGCCCTGATCGATCCCCGCGCCGCGGTGCGTTCCAAGGGCCAAGCCTGACGCGAGGGGGTGCGGGCGGCGGGGTGCCACATCTCACCTGCCCCGCCGCCCGCTTTGGACTGATCGAACCAGCGAATCAACCACCGATCCACCCAACCCCATCGTGATGTTCAGGGGCCGCGCCTGCGGTCCGCGCTTTGGCAAACAGGAGCAGTGCATGCAATCCGTGGTGGACAGGCCGACGCATCGGGTGGGCAGGTTCGACTTCCGCATCGTCCCCGACGAGGGCGGGTCCACGCCCGTCGAGATCGAGCAGACGCGGGCCAAGCGGGTGGAGGCCATCGCCCGGTGGCTGCGGAGCCAGTGGGAGCGCGAGCAGCAGCGCCGAATCGCGGAGAGGAACTGAGCATGGTTGCCGCCGAGCCAATCGTGCGCGAGTATCAGGATGGGCCAGACCCGGCCGCCGACCGCGCCGTCGAACAGGCCTATCGCCAGGCCTTCGTCGAGGAGGCCCGTCGCATCGTGCGTGACTGGGCGCACCCGCCGGGGCCGCTGCCGCCGCCGGATATGAAGCCGGTGTCGATGCGGGAGATCCTCGCCAAGCGCCGCTGCGACCCACTGGCCGAGGAGGAGAGGGCCAGCCGGCAGCGCCAGCGTCTTCGAGAACGCTTCACAGTGTACGGAGCGGGCGACGCCGGACCCAAGACCCATCATCTCGGCTACCGCCCCGGGCACGAGATTCCCGCCGCCCGAATGCGCGGTCGCCATCACGCGATGGCCTACGTGACGATGTTGTGGCACGACAGCGACACCGCCGACCTGGACATCTTCGACCCCAAGCTGCTGTGCCCCTGGCTGCGGGCGGTGGAACTGTGGGCCGAAGCGCCCCTCCGACCGAACCGCATAGCGCCGCCGCCCCGGCCGTTGGAAGAACTCGGAGAACCCATGCTCGCACCCGCGCCCGTCCGGCCGTGGCGCATGCCGCTACTGCCCGCCGGCAACCTCATCACACCACCATCGTCGCCACCGCCGCCGCCGCCACGGATCAGGCTGACCCGCGCCGACCAGATCGAGATACGCCCGCCGCAGTGGTTGTTGCGCGGGATGCTCGAGCGCGACACCCTCGCGCTGATTTTCGGCGACCCCGGGTGCGGGAAATCCTTCCTGGCCATCGACTGGGCCTGCCGGATCGCCACGGGTACGCCGTGGCGCGGGCACGGCGTCAAGGGCGGGCCGGTGGTCTACGTCGCCGGAGAAGGCCAACAGGGGTTCGGCAGGCGTATCCGGGCGTGGAGCCGCCACCACGGCGTCAACCTCGACGGGATGCCTTTGTATCAGGCCCCGGCGGTGGCGATTCCCCAGGTCGCTGACCTCTTGAGCCTGGTCACCGCCATCGACACCGGCGTCGCGACAGTGGGCAAGCCCGTGATGATCGTGCTGGACACCCTGGCCCGCTGCTATGGCGGCGGCGATGAGAGTTCGACGCAGGACATGAGCAAGTTCGTCTCGGCCTGCGATCTTATCCGCCAGCGCTACGGCTGCACCATCCTCGTCATCCATCACAGCGGCCACGCCGACAAGACCCGTGCCCGAGGTGCCATCGCCCTCAAGGCGGCGCTGGACGCCGAGTACCGCCTTGCCAGCGACGCCGGCCTCGTGCTGACTTCCACGAAGATGAAAGACGCCGAGACGCCCGCGCCACTGGCAGTGCGATTGGTTACGGTGGACCTGCCAGACATGGTGGATGAGGACGGCAATCCCGTCACGTCGGCCGCCATCCAGGTTCTTGACCCGGAGACCAGCGCCATCGTCGCCCAGGCCAAAGCCAACGGCCCCGGCGGCAAGTGGCAGAAGATCGGCCTGCAGATCGCCAAGCGGCTCGCGGCCGGCGCTGAAGGCAGAGCGGTGACGATGGAGGCGTGGCGGCAGGCGTGCGCCGAAGCAGGCATGGTGCGCCAGAACCAGTATCGCGTGCTGCAGGCACTCGTCGAGCGCGGCGAGATTGTCGTGGATGGGCAGCGCGTGAGCCTTGCTGATTGAGCGTCACGCGGGTCCGCGTCACGTTTTCCCTCCCTTATAGGGAGGGAAAACGTGACGTGACGGGACCAAAAAACCAAATGTGACAACGTGACAAGAAAAACGTGACGCGGCGTCACGTTTTGGAAATGTGACGCTTCGGAACACTTATCTGGGAGAACGCCATGAGTCGTGGTCTGGGCAAGGTGCAGCGGATGTGCATGAACGTGCTGGCGCAGGAGCCCGAGCCGATGGACAGCATCGCCATCGCCGCCAGGGCGCTGGGGAAGGACCAGATCAACGAGAACGAGCACGTCTCGTTCCGCCGGGCGCTGCGGAAGCTGGCGCGGGCCGGGAAGGTCGTGAATCTGGGCCGGTCGTTTCACAACAACCGCCGGCATTGGGCGCTGCCGGAAGGCGCGGATCGCTACTTCGATGATCTGGCGCGGTGCTTTGGCCCGCAGGCGGCGGCGCAGGCCAAGGCCAAGGCGAACGTGCCGGCGGTAAATGTTCCGTTCTCCACCAAAGCAGGACAAACGGAACACATAGGTACTTCGAACGATCCCTCTCCGAAACGCGAGGCCGCGGCCTACAAGGTCCTTCAGGACACGCTTGACGCAGGAGCGAAGCGACTACGTGTTGAGCCACTCGATCTGTTGGCAACCATCAAGCTCGGCGCGGCTCCCTATCTCAAGGCTCAAGACATGGCGCGCGACACCAGCACCGCTGCCACCCCTGCCGCGTTCCGCCTTGTGGATGAAGCGTAACCTGCGTGAATGCCGAGCCGGCGCCACGCCTCTTGATGTCCGTATAGAGCGCCGCGGCGACCGTGGCGTGCGAGGTCTTGCCGCTGGTCTACCACAACCCGCCGGCCAACATGCGC